>CALHBW010000040.1 GCA_937930625.1 uncultured Saprospiraceae bacterium
ATCAAATAATTATAATTTTAAAAATTAACTTATTTTATAAAAACTTATTTTAAAATTATAATTCATTATCAGTGTGTTATGAAATTGAAAAATTCAATTCAAATGAGTTTTTTATTCTGTGGGGTATCAATAGACTTCAAAGAGTTTAGTAAACGTACATAAGGTGCTAACTTTTAAGGCATTACAAATTTTGGTGACATGCTTACGTTTACTAAACTCGAAAAGTTTAGTAAACGGATTACTTATATTTTGTGTAATATTTAATTTTATAAAGTGTCAACCAATTAGATAAACTTGTCCAAAAAACACAACAACAATCTAATCAAACAACCGTTCAATACTCACTCATGAATAAATTACAATTAATTATTTTGATACTGCTTGTGTGTACTTCATGCAAGAAAAATAAAACAAGGGTAAATATGGAAGCACCAAAAGCCAAACAGGTCGAACACCGCGACACCACGCACGGCGATGTGCGAATAGACCAATATTACTGGCTGCGAGAGCGCGAAAATCAGGAGGTGATAAATTATCTTGAAGAAGAAAACGCTTACACAGAAAAATTGACCGAACACACCAAAAAAATGCAGGAAAAGCTCTACGAAGAAATGGTCGGACGCATCAAGGAAACCGACCTTTCCGTTCCCGTCAAAGAAGACGATTACTACTACTACACCCGTACTGAGGAGGGGAAAAACTATCGAATCTATTGCCGTAAAAAAGGCAGCCTGGAGGCTGCGGAGGAAGTTTTGTTGGACGGCAACCAACTCGCCGAAGGTAAGGAATACTTCGCGCTAAGGAGTTTTGAGGTGAGCGACGACCACAAATTATTAGCATTTGCAGCAGATTATAACGGCTCTGAGCAGTACGACATCTATGTCAAAAATCTCGAGACGGGCAAGATGCTCAAAGACGAAATCAAGACCACCGGCGGTAGCATCACTTGGGCAAATGACAACGAAACTTTCTTTTATACGATGCTTGACCCGGCACGTCGTCCATACCAATTGTATCGGCACAAACTCGGCACGACGAATGACGAAATGGTCTTTGAAGAAAAAGACGAATCCTTCTTTTTAGGAGCTTACAAAACGAAAAGCGACCGATATATTTTCATTGCACTGGGTAGTCAAGTGACTAATGAATATCGTTATCTGGAAGCTGATAATCCAACCGGAAAATTCAAATTATTTGCAGAACGCAAGCAAAATGAAGAGTACAGCGTCACGCATCACGGCGATGATTTTTATATCGTAACGAATGATGAGGCACTCAATTTCAAAGTGATGAAAACCTCCGTCGGACAGACGGACAGACGCCACTGGGAAACCTTCATTCCGCACGATGAAAAAGTATTGGTGAGTAATGTAGAAGCCTTTAAAAATCACTTAGTCGTCTATGGGCGCGAGGGTGGCTTTAAGAACATTTCTATTATTAATTTAGAAAATAACCAAAAACACGAAGTCGAATTTCCCGAACCCGTCTATACTTATCGAGGCAGTGAAAACCCTGATTTTAACACCAATTTAGTACGCTTTACTTACACATCTCCTATCACGCCAAATACGGTGTATGATTATGATATGAACAGTAAAAAATTCATACTAAAGAAAGAATACGAAGTCCTCGGCGGCTACGATAAGAGCAATTACATCACCGAACGTACCTTTGCCACTGCCAAAGACGGTACGAAAGTTCCCATCTCAATCGCTTACAAAAAAGGCTTAAAAAAGAATGGCAAAAACCCTTGTTTCTTACAAGGCTACGGTTCATATGGGTATAGCTACGATCCGGCATTTACTTCTACGCGTATCAGTTTGATGGATAGAGGTTTTGTGTATGCACTCGCGCACATACGAGGCGGCAGCGAGATGGGCAGACAATGGTACGAAGACGGAAAATACCTCAAAAAGAAGAACACATTCACCGATTTTATCGCTTGTGCCGAACATGTTATTTCCGAAAAATACACAACAAAAGAACGCCTCGCTATACAAGGCGGTAGTGCAGGTGGTTTGCTGATGGGCGCAGTCACCAATATGCGTCCCGACCTCTTCGCGGCAGTCGTGGCAGATGTACCTTTTGTGGATGTAATTAATACGATGTTGGACGAAACGATACCTCTGACGGTCATCGAATACGAAGAGTGGGGCAACCCAAATAATAAAGAATATTATGACTACATGAAGTCCTATTCGCCCTACGATAATGTAGAAGCAAAAGACTATCCGCACATGCTTGTCACTGCCGGACTCAACGACCCGCGTGTACAATATTGGGAGCCTGCCAAATGGACGGCAAAGCTCCGCGAAGTCAAAACTGACGACAATGTACTTGTTCTAAAAACCAACATGGGCGCAGGGCATGGCGGTGCATCAGGACGTTATGAGCGATTAAAAGAAGTAGCTTTTGAATATGCCTTCGTAATCGACAAAGTAGGTGAAAATATTAAAAATTAAACTTACATTAATGCGTTTTACATAAATTATTTTGGCATAAAAAATTGATTTTTAGGTAATTATATTAATATTTTTATTTTATATCAAAAATATAATCTATAAAAATAGATAATTTTTTCTTATTTAAATTATTTTTTTACTAAAAAATAGTTTTAATTAAGAATATATACATATAACATAATTAAGAGACTGTAATTGAATTATTTAAAGTAAAAAACGACCAAATAGAATGTCACACAAAAGGAAAAACAGGGTGCGCGATAAATGTTAAATCCATTACATTGTGGACATAATCAATTACAACAGTTATTTTACTTTATTACAATTCAATCCAACATTAAAGGCTTTAGAATTGTAAAGACAATTCAACAACAAAGTCCTTAACTCAAACGGAGGTTTACGGTTTCAAATCGTAAACCTCTTTTTATTTTCATACAAAAGTAATTGTCTTGCCTCTTCTGTATCTATCAATTTAAAGCGCAGACTTCCCTTTGGAGGTATCTGCGCCAAACGCCCCAAATCTACTTCTATCACCTTAGCGATACGCGGATAGCCACCTGTTGTTTGCCCGTCGTTCATCAATACAATCGGCTGCCCGTTTGTTGGCAACTGAATCGTGCCGGGCAAAGTCGCTGAAGAAGCCATCGAAAAATTATCTTTCAATTTCAATGCTTCCCCTCTAAGTCGAATTCCCATTCGATTACTGTCTGCATGTATCTCGTATTGCGTTTGTCCAAACAATGTTTGCGAAGTCGTCGAAAGTTGCCCCCATTCCGGTCCACATACTATTCTAATGATATTTTTTGTTTTTGAAAAATGTGGACGCAGATGTTCCGGCAGCACTCGGTTTAGATTTTCAGGAGTTTTATTTTTCCATGCTAACGAATCACCTGTTTGCAATACGCGTCCCTCAAAACCACCAAATCCACCTGATACATACGTCGAATAACTCTCCATCACCTGCTCAACATCCGGCATTCCCTGTATCGCTATGTATGTGCGCGTACCCGTATGAGCGTAGCCAAATGCCAAGACATCTCCCGATTTCACCTCAATACTGCGATACATTTCACAAGGCGCATCATTGAGTTTCGGATTCATATCCGCGCCTGTGAGTGCAATGATTTGATGACCTTCAAAACGAAATATTCCCCCATAAAAACTACATTCCAATACAGGCGCGTTCGATGGATTAGCCACCAACCAATTCGCATGATGCTGTGCGCGACTATCCATTGCGCCCGATTGAGGAATACCCAAATGTCGATAGCCATGCCGCCCGCTATCCTGTATGGTCGTAAATAGTCCTTTTTTGATAATTTGCATATTCAAAGCTAAATGAAATGAAAATTACAATTACAATGAAAATGAAAAACACGATTGCTGTGAAACGAAAGCAAGAAAGCTGTAAAAACAATTAAACAACCAAGAATATTACCAACTGTAACTTCCTGAAAATGAAACATATTTTTCATTTTCATTTTCATTTTTATTTTCAGTCATCACCTTAGAGTGATTATTTCTTACTTTTGCCGTCAAATTAGCATTATCATTGTACCCAACAAAATAAAAAGGCTCTTTGACAATTTTTGCAAATTCAATAAAACGCTCTTTTCACGCAGAGGTCGCAGAGGTCGCAGAGTACTGATAATCAATTCTCTGCGACCTCTGCGTGAGACACTATTTGCAAAAAATGTCAAAGAACCTAAATAAAGAAATCCGATACGGTAAGGGCTTGTTACAGACAAGAATGTCTGTGTTACAGAAATAAAAAATCCCGACAACGTTCGCTGCCGGGATGTCAAAATTTATTGCTAGTTAGATGTAGTATTCTTAAATCTCAAAAACCAATCCCGATAATTCATCGGGAAAATTCCAATATATCTTTCCACTGGAATTTGGAATTTGTTATTTGTTATTTGTTATTTTTATTCGATTGTTGCAAATACAAATCAATCGCCATGGTCATCGAAGGAGCTTCGGGGACGGGAGCTGCTACGTTGATAGCCAGCTTTTTGTCTAAAACGGCTTTGGTGGTCAATTTGCCAAAAGCAGCAATACGCGTCTCGTTTTGTTTGAATTCGGGGAAATTTTCGTAGAGCGATTCGATACCTAAAGGGCTGAAAAAGACCAACATATCATAGGTAATGTCGGTCAAATCAGAGAGGTCACTCGCTACGGTGCGGTACATGATTACCTCTTGAAAATCAAATTCATTGTCCTTTAAAAACTCTACGACCTTTTTGCTGCCAAGATTGGAACAAGGCAAAAGAAATTTTTCTTTTTTCTTATGCTTGTTTAGTTGGTCTTTCAAGTCAAGAATGGTGCGTTTTCCGAAAAACACCTTTCGTTTGCGATATACAATGAATTTTTGTAGATATAATGCCGCTGCCTCTGACAAACAGAAGTATTTGGTATCGGGCGACATTTTGATACGCGCTTCCTCGCAAGTGCGGAAGAAATGCTCTATCGCATTTTTACCCGTAAATATAACCGCAGAATAGTCTGTTGGATTTACACGCTGCCTCCTGAACTCTTTCATCGGCATTGGCTCCACCTGAATAAATTGACGAAAGTCAATTTTTATACCGTATTTGTCTTCCAAATTGCGGTAAGGTGAGCGTTTAGTCTCCTCCGGTTGAGGTTGTGAGATGAGAATCGTCTCGACTCTTTTATATTTTCCGTTCTTTGATTGATTCAAGCCTAACTTTCTTTGGTAAAATAATTTTGAATGGATGAATTTTGAATTTTGAATGGATAAGAACCCTAATATTTCTTCATCATCAAAACCCTATATAATTATTCCCTTCAACATTCCTTAGATTCAGATTTCTTTATTTGCCAACTTATTTTTAATAATTCATTTTCAATAAATTACTAATTAAATAAATGCAAATATTTTGTCTGCATTAGTATCAAATTTGGTAAAAAGAACTAAGTATAAAGGCTTAATACTTTGACCAAAATCAATACAGGGGCGATTTCGACGGCGCAAAGGTACAAAAAAAAGTGGAATTTATGCATAGCCAAAAATTTGCCGCTAATCATAAACCCCCTGACCGAGCGATACAGGTATATCAGCAAAATCACTGCCAAACCACCAAATAGGGCAAATTTTTTGAGCGGATCGGGCGCAAAAGCCGCTACAATAATAAATGGCAAGAGTGCAATTCCCAAGACATGATTGAACACAGCTACCATATAATTATAGACGCTTAATTCTTTGTCGAAAGGCATTATCCAACCAATAATTTGCAGTAACATATGCCGCGCAAACATTACTATTGCTACGAATGCCATGCAAATCAATGCCGAATAGATGCTGCCTGTCATTATCGGTACACTAAAATACCAAGCCAATAAATACAGAAAAGCCCCGACACTTATAGCATACAAAATGTACGCAAGAATGTACATGGTCGAAAGGCGTCCTTTTTGCGAACGGAAATTAAAATTAAGGATATTTTGATTGGTAAATGAACGTAAGGTACGTTGTAAATCCCCGCCGTGTGCTGTATTCAATATTGCCATCAAGACGCCAAGTATGAGTACGATACCGCCCATCCAGATATTTGGTATAGGCTCGGAATCTTCCGGTGAGCGAATTTCCGGTGTGGTGGGTGTGATTGCATTTCTTTCGGAATTATATTCTGTAATTTTTTCAAATGGATTGTCGCTAACTGCCAATATGCTGTCAAGTATCGTACTATCAGCGGTCATTTTCAGGGAGTCAATTATCGCAGTGCGTTCGGGCAATTCAAAGGGGTTGACCTCGCTTTGTTGTGCCATTATAATTTGAGCAAAACATAGCAAAATCCAAATAGAAATTAGTTTTGAAATTTGACCGGACATTTATACTGTACTGACGACTTTAGCCGTCAGATGATTTAAAATAAAGTTTATGTGACGGCTAAACAGGTTGACCACGAATACTGTAATGACTGCTTTAGCTGTCAAGTGGGACGAAAATATATTTATAAATTATTGTTTTAAAATTTATTACAAATTAAAATAATTATGCACTTGACAGCTAAAGCAGTCATTACGGAGTTTCCGGTCAGTTTGTAAAGTCGTCAGTACAGCACAAAAATAGCGTTTTTAAACTCATTTTAATGAGTAAATTCCAAAAAACAAATTCTAAAAAATAAATTAGTAAGGAGTAATGCCCTTCTCCGTGCGTTTTTTTTGTTGGAATTTGGAATTTAGTACTTGGAATTTATGCCCTGCTTATTGTTTCAAAAAATCATCTGAATGTCGAATCAATTGACCGGAAAAAGGGTCGGGTTTGTCGTATTCAAGCGTCATGGAATCGGCATTCATGCTAATCACATCGTATTGCCCTTCGGTGTCAAATTGGATACGCTCATCATCTTCTACCAAAGCCCAGTTGTCTTCAATATCATCAATCGGAGAGCCGTCTTCTTCAAATTCTTCAATCAATACCGTACCGTCCTCTCTAAATTCAAATTCACGATAACCTTCTCCCATCACCACGTTGCCATCTTCGCGATGTACTTCCGATTTCCAAGTACCGATAATCAATTCATCGCGAGGTATTTCAGGCTCCTCAGTACCTGTATCATCTTTGCAAGCAGCCATTAATAAAACAAGTGCAAAAACCGTTAGTAATATTTTTATTTTACTCATAAGTAGTAGTTTGGAGAACAAGAGACGTGAGACATGAGATAAGAGAAGAAATTCTCTTGTCACATGTCTCTTATCTCGCGTCTCGTGTTAATATTTTCTTAACGGCAAGGGAGAATATTTTATTGCGTATGAGAGGTGAGACGTGAGATAAGAGAGGTGAGACGTGAGACCAGAGATATAGAGTTACTTCTCACGTTCTCACATCTCATCTCTCTCGTCTCACGTCTCTCGTTCTCTCGTCTCACGTCTCATCTCTCTCGTCTCAAACTTCTTTCATACTCAATGTGATGCGGCTACGCTCCAAGTCCACATCCATGACTTTGACCTCTACATGTTGGTTCAATTTTACGATGTCATTTGGGTCTTTTACAAATTTATTGGCGAGTTGAGAGATATGCACCATGCCGTCTTGTTTGACGCCAATATCGACAAAGCAACCGAAATTCGTGATGTTGGTCACGATACCCGGCACAATCATTCCTATTTCTACATCTTCTATTTTTTTGATGCCTTCGGCAAATGAAAACGTCTGCGCTTCACCGCGTGGGTCGAGTCCGGGTTTTTCGAGTTCTTTTAGAATGTCTTTTAAGGTAGGCAAACCAACGGTTGACGTTACATATCGTTGAATATCAATTTGTTGTCTTGCTTCTTTATCTTCAATTAAATCTTGTACCGAGCAATTCAAATCCTTTGCCATTTGCTTGACTATCGGGTAGCTTTCGGGGTGTACTGCTGTATTGTCCAATGGATTTTTGGCATCGCGAATGCGTAGGAATCCGGCGGATTGTTCGAAGGCTTTCGCGCCCATACGTGGAACTTTTTTGATTTGGACACGGCTGGTAAATGCGCCGTTTTCGGTGCGAAAATCGACTACATTTTGCGCCAATTTAGGACCAAGACCCGACACGTAAGTTAGCAAATGTTTGCTTGCCGTATTGAGGTTGACCCCTACCCTATTCACGCTGCTTTCGACGACTTCATCGAGTTTTTTCTTCAATAAATTTTGGTCAACATCGTGCTGATATTGACCTACGCCGATGGATTTTGCATCAATCTTTACCAACTCTGCCAAAGGATCCATCAATCGCCGACCAATCGACACTGCACCGCGTACTGTCACGTCTTTATCGGGAAATTCTTCCCGCGCTACCGCCGATGCAGAGTAAACGGAAGCCCCATTTTCATTGACCATAAATACTTGCATATCATTGTCAAATTGTGCTTCATTGACGAGCTGTTCTGTCTCGCGTCCGGCAGTGCCGTTGCCGATGGCGATGGCTTCGATTTCGTATTTAGCGGCGAGTTCCATGAGGTCGCTCATGGCTTGCAGGTAGTGGCGTTGGGGTGGGTGTGGAAATATCGCGGTGTGATGCAGCAGCGTTCCTTGTTCATCCAAACAAACGACTTTACAGCCTGTCCGAAATCCGGGGTCTATCGCCATCACGCGCTTCTGACCGAGTGGCGAAGCGAGTAGCAATTGACGCAGATTTTCAGCAAAAACGCGAATAGCTTCTTCGTCTGCTTTTTCTTTGGATAAATTACGAAATTCGGTTTCGATACTCGGTTGAATGAGACGTTTGTAGGCGTCTTTTACAGCGATTTCGACTTGCGCTGCGGCAGCCGAATTATTTTCTACAAACATGCCTGTAAGTCCTGCAAAGGCACGCTCTTCTTCCGGTGCAATCCCAACTCTCAAAATACCTTCATCTTCTGCCCGACGAATGGCTAAGAGCCTGTGTGAAGGGCATTTATGCAGTGATTCTTCAAATTTAAAATAATCGCGGTACTTCGCGCCCTCTTCCTCTTTTCCTTTTACGAGTTTGGTTTTTACTGTGGCATCTCTTTCAAATAATCGGCGTGTACGATTACGTACTTCGGCGTCTTCGCTGACCCGCTCAGCGATGATGTCGCGTGCGCCTTGCAGGGCATCTTCGATGGTCGTGACCTCATCGGTGAGGAAGGCTTCGGCTCGGAGTTCGACGTCGCGCTCGCGTTGGTCGAAGATGATGTCGGCGAGGGGTTCGAGTCCGCGCTCGCGGGCTTTGGTGGCACGTGTTTTTCGCTTGGGTTTGTAGGGTAAGTATAGGTCTTCAAGCTCGTTGAGGGAGTCGGCTTGTTCGATTTGTCGGCGGAGTTCGGGGCTGAGTTTGCCCTGTTCTTCGATGGTGTTGAGGATGGTTTCGCGGCGTTTGTCCATCTCCGTCAACTTTTGCAGCAGGTCGCGGATGTCGCCGATTTGAACTTCATCCATGCTGCCCGTCAATTCTTTTCGATAGCGGGAAATGAACGGAACTGTAGCCCCGTCATTGAGCAAGGTGATGGTGTTGGCGACATTTTTGGGGCGAAGGTTGAGGCGTTTGGCTATTCTATTGTGCATTGAATGATTTTTGATTTTGTGATTTGTTATTCAGCGTGAAATTAAGGATTTTTTTTGAGTAAAATAAAATTGAATTTCAAATAATAGGAAAGGAAAATAATTCTAAAATTATGTAACTTTATATCATATTTCAATATAAAAATTATGAAACAATTATTCTTTTTTATCTGTTTATCAACACTTTGCATTTTTGCAGCCTGTGAGGAAGAACCGGAAATGCCCGACTGCCTTACTTTCCAACAAAACCCGGCTTGGGCAACGGGTGAACCATTTAAAATCAATCATACTATTCAATTTCCGGCAACATATACCGGGCAAGGCTTCACCAATAACGGCGATTTTTTCTTCTTAAAATCTCGTGAGGATGATGCTGTGATTTTCTATTGGTCGCTATGTGGCTTTGCAGGGTGTGAGGAGTACGGTTTTTTTCCATTAGATACGCCTTTGCCAGATATGCTTTCGTCTATTGATGATGCACTTTTGAATAATACAGATAGCGGTATTGGCTTTTACATTCAAAATGACCTGACGGCGTATATTGAGTTTTGCGAAAATGATATTCCGATTGCTGTATTTTATTATAATACCAATGCTACCGCAGATGGTGCGCTTTTCCTGAAATTGGATGATGACCAACTCCACGCCGCATTGATGGTGCAGTACGACAATGCACAGCAGCAAGAAGTCGAAAGTATTTTGCAGACGGTTTTGTAAGATAAAACTCATTTTAAAATAGCACGGGCGGTAAAAAATTAATATTCTCGGGAAGTCTAACTTGGCTGACATTTTACAAATGGCAGACAAGTTATATTTGCATTTCAATTCAAATTATTTTAATTAAGTTTTATAAATAATTTATTTTGAACAAAA
>CALHBW010000041.1 GCA_937930625.1 uncultured Saprospiraceae bacterium
TTTTGGAATATTCATAATTATTTCGGGCAGACCATCCACTCCATTGCTTCCCAATTGTGGAATGCAACTAAATCCAAATCCCGTTGCAGCACATGGATAGCTATCGAAGCTTGTTGTTGGAATACTGATATTTTCTACCGTTGTGTTATTCACATCATTCCAATCAATCTGAAAACGAAAGATATCGATTTCATCCTGTGTAGTCGTTCCCCATGAAGAGTCGTCTATTTTCACCACTAAGGGGCGTGTATCTGTAGGCGATATGTCGCCATCTACATCTACGGGAGTGGAAACCAAGAAGCCGCCTACGGGATCGCCACCCGGAATTTCTACTCGTTGTATAGTTACCGTAGGATCGCCGGCTAACAAACCTTCTTTGTCGATAAAATATTGATGTAATGTGCCAGCACCGCCTTCATTACTGGTCACGACGAGTGCATCGGGCCAAATCCCATATTTGGGATAATCCGGAAAATTTGGTGTAGAAAACGAATAGGCATAAAAGGAGCCAAGTGGGTCAGAAGTTACTGAAACTGCAATGAGTAAATTGGCAGGGTCGGTAAATTCTGTAATAAACCAACGATTTTCGGATTCGTCGAATAGTACAATCGGATCTCCCGCAGAAACTGCTCCCAAAGGTGCCCATAGGTCAGACATCGCAAACTCTTGTATCAGGTTCGCCTCTTTGTCAAAGACACCAATCTGTGTGACATTAACTGCCTGAACGTAATAGTCCAAACCAATATCGCCTGTAGGGTCCATTGGTGAACCAAAATCACCGATGCCGTCGATATTTACGAAAGGCTCTACGATATTATTTTGAGTGTGCGTGGACTGTCGGATAGGGTCATCACCGAGGTGTTCCAACTCCGAAATAATGGCTTTAGACTGCCCTTTAAGTCGCCATTTGAAATTGTCGGGTTTCTTTTTGTTTTTTCTGAAAATTTCCTTTTTGGCTCTAAAGTCAGAACCGGATGGTACGATGTCGCGCACTTCTGGCGAAACTCCTAGTAAGACAGCTTGTGTGGCGGAAGCATTGATTTCTACTTGCTCCACACTCACCTGTCCAAATAATGCAATACCAGCAAATAATAGTAGGATAGTGTTTATGATTTTCATGATACAAAATCAGTTACGAGTTAGCGAGTTGCGAGTTGTTCGAATACTAGTAGTGGCAGGGACAAATACACTTTTGATAGTATTTGGAAACTCGAAATCCATAATTCACCACTCAGATGATTAATTTTTAGGTCGGGATGTCCCGAAACCTGTGTTAGTAGAACTTGAGTTGCCGGAGTTTTCTCCCGCTTTATTTACGGATACGATTCTGTCATCAGCTTTCAAAGCATCTATAAGCTTCGCCAAATCAGACTCGCTGAGATTTACCGTTGTTGTGTACAAAGGTTGTGACCTGCTAGACGGCTTCAATTCCGTCAATCCAAGCGAAGCGTAATCCGCTTTGATTGCCTCGGGTTTTGCTTTGTCTGTCAGCATAATTTGTAATTGATGTGTTTCGAGATTTGCGCCTCCTTTTCCGATACCACAGGAAAAAAACAGCGTTAAGAGTGAATAGAAAATGACTCTTTTCATAAAAAATGATTTTAATTGAAAATGAATGAAATGATGAGAGATTGGGAAACGTCTCACATACTATTCTACATATAATTAATTGATAACAAATACATTAGCTCACCATCAAGTCCTACGGAATGATGACTATTTTTATATGCTGTAGTATGAAATAAAATTTGGTGTTAAGCTGGTATTGTTTTGATTGGACAGGATTTACACTCAAATTGATGAGTATAAATTAAAATACACACAGAGTATTTTTTTTCCATAATGTGTTTTTCGTAGTCGTGACACGAGTATATCCCTTTTCCCCCCAATGTGTTTTTCATCATTGTGTCATCCTTCGGACACTTTATCCAACTGTTTATTTTTTTCCTTATTTTTACAGAAATATTCTATCACGAATACATAAATTAAGTGAAAGAAACAAAAAAACTTTGACAGCTATATGGCTTCTTTTACGCTTATTTTCCCCCTTGAAAACAGTTATTTATCCCGATAAACGCCCGCTTTCAAGAGGAAAACCAGGCATGTTTAAATTTGCTGTAAAAGTAGTTGACACTTTTTGAAATGTAAAATAATAAATGTAAAATGTAAATCCCGATAGTTATCGGGATGTAGTACGTGTACAGTATATTTGCGTTTTTTTTATTGTTTAAAAAAATTAGGTGGTGTTCGATTAAAGTATGGAATAGCCGGCAGACGAAGGATTTTATAAAAATTGGTGGTTTTATCACTCAAATACGTTCTATTTACAACTGAATTCGTCTGACGACACCAGAATTTGTTCAACCATACTTTAGTGAAGAAGTGAGAATAAATTAATCCAAGATGCGAAATATTTTTTTGTTTTCCGATAGCTATCGGAAAACGAAAAAAGATACAGCAGGTTGGATTAAGTTATTCTTATTTCTTCACTAAGCGCAAACTAAGCTCATCAATCTGTCGAATTTATTTAATTTCTTTCACTAAAATAAATTTTACAATGAAAAAATACATATTATTAGTGGTGGCAATGACGTGTTTCTGCACAATTATTTTCGCGCAATCGGGTACAGCTTATGGCTTCAAAGGTGGCTTGACATTAGGCTCGCAAAACTGGAATGGGCAGGATATGGAGATACTTTTTGGCTATCATGGCGCATTGTCATTGGAGACGAGAGATGAAGAATTAGGGATTTCTTTGTTCGGAGATTTGGGCTGGCATAGGAAAGGTAGTCGGCGTGTATTCCAAAGCACCGTATTTATCGACCAATCGGGCAATGAACGCGAATTGCCACGCCGAGGATTCAAGCAACCCTTCGATAATGTCATGCTTACGATTGGTGCAAAAAAGACCGGGCAGTTGACGGATTTTTTCAACTATTATTATGGCTTGGGCGTACATGCAGATTTTAACGTGAATTATGACGTTTATTTTGGTAATGAAGAATTTTTCGACCAATATATTAATAGATTTACCTACGGCGGTTCAGTGCTTGGTGGCATAGAATATATGATGAATGATACGGGAGCTGTGTATTTTGAATTGAGTTTTCACCCCGACCTTTCTAAGCAGATTTTTGTACCGCAGGGCTTGAGCTACATCGACCCGATTACGAATCAACAGCGAACGCTCGGTAAGCAAGAGGTGACGAATTTTGTGGTGGAAATTTCTGTTGGATATAAGATTTTTAAGTGGAATTGATTTGACGTAAAACGATTTTGCAAATCGTCACATACAGAACGATTTGCAAAATCGTTTTACGTTTCCATACTCCCCTTAATATCCTCCAAAATCCCCTTCGCCTCTTGCAGCGACTTCACATCATCCCGAATCAAAATAAAATAACTACTCGTCTTTTTAAAGGTCATTTTCCTATCCGCTTTTTTGGGTACATATTGCAAAATATGGTGAAACACTGCCGATTCGTAATACGGCGATTCTTCATTAGCGATAAAATAA
>CALHBW010000042.1 GCA_937930625.1 uncultured Saprospiraceae bacterium
TTTGCCTAAATGAAACCTCGTCAGACGAATATTTTTATTCAGTGTGATTATTTTATAAGACAAATCACCGCATTTTGCCACAACCTTCGTCAGACGAGTACGCCCCACGCAAATGAGTTGGGCAAAGTCAGGCGCATAGCCTGTTTAAGTTTGCTTGCGAGATACTACTCGTCTGACGAAGGTTTTTGTGAAATGCGGTGCTTTATCTCATAAAATATTCGCACTGAGTGAAGGGATTCGTCTGACGAGTACGCCTTATCAAAAATTTGGTTTATAATTTAGGCAAAGTTAAATGGGTAGCCCGATATATTTCTATTTCATTGATTTTTAAATTTTTAAACAATATAAAAATAAAAATGTATCGTACACGTACTACAAGCACTTTTACATTTATTATTTTACATTTTACATTTCAAAAAAGTGTCCACTACTTTTATACGAAAATTAAACATGCCTAAAGTTTTCAAGTAAAATAGAACCAAACATGCCATACGACCAACATTTAGCTGACCGAATCACTCGCACACTCGAAGACAAAAAAGTCGCTTTTGAAGCCCGTAATATGATGGGTGGCAGGGTGTTTATGGTCGATGATAAAATGCTCTGCGGCATACATATCGACAAAAAATATGGCGATAGCCTTCTCATGGCGCGTATCGGAGAAGAAGCCTACAAAAAAGTCATTGAACGGGAAGATTGTCTGCCGATGGACTTTACGGGCAGACCAATGCGCGGATACGTATTTGTTACGCCCGATGGTTTTGATATGGAGGATGATTTGGCGTATTGGATTGACCTTTGTTTGGCATTTAACCCTTTGGCGAAGGCGAGTAAACGGCGGAAGAAGGGATAGTTTGATATACTGCAAATGACAACGCCCCTCCTTCGTAGGGACAAGGCATGCCTTGTCCCTACGAAGGAGGCATGTGGAAATATAATTCACATACCTTGTCCCTACGAAGGAGGCATGTGGAAATATAATTCACATACCTTTTCTCTAAACGCTCCAAACTTAGCCATCAAAGAACTATTTTTGCACTTCATTTGTTTCTACCAAAATTAAAAATCGGGAAATAGTCCATCTATGGACTATCGACCACCGACTATCGACTAATAATGTTAAGCGAACAAGAAATCGTCAGGCGTGAAGCCTTAGCCCAAATCAAAGCACTCGGCATAGAGCCGTATCCGGCAGCAGCCTTCCCCGTGAATGCTTATGCTGCGGACATCAAAGAAAATTATAACAAAGCCGAAGAAGAGGCAGACCGCAACTATCAAGACGTGACACTTGCGGGGCGCATCATGATGAAACGTATCATGGGAAAAGCTTCTTTTGCGGAGTTGCAAGATTCGACAGGACGTATTCAATTGTACATCGCGCGTGATACGATTTGTCCTGACGAAAATAAAGACCTGTATAATAAGGTATTTAAAAAACTCTCTGATATTGGCGATTTCATTGGTATAAAAGGTAAAACATTTACGACGAAAACAGGCGAAATCAGCGTCAAAGTCAGCGAATTTACTTTCCTGTCAAAGTCCTTGCGTCCATTGCCGATTGTGAAAGAAAAAGACGGTGAAGTGTATGATGCCGTCACCGACCCGGATTTCCGTTATCGTCAGCGATACGCCGATTTGGTGATCAATCCTGCTATACGCGAGACTTTTCGCAAGCGCACACTCATCTATTCTACGATGCGTAAATACTTGGATGAAAAAGGATATTTGGAAGTGGAAACACCGATTTTGCAACCCATTTATGGCGGTGCAGCAGCGCGACCTTTCAAGACGCATCACAATACATTGGACATGACGCTCTACTTGCGAATTGCCAATGAATTGTATCTGAAACGCTTGATTGTTGGTGGATTTGAAGGTGTGTATGAGTTCTCTAAAGATTTTCGTAATGAAGGGATGAGTCGTTTTCATAATCCTGAATTTACGCAAATCGAACTCTACGTATCGTACAAAGATTATCATTGGATGATGGATATGACAGAGGAAATGATTGAGCAGGTAGCCATCGCCACCAATGGTACAACGAAGGTGCAAGTGGGCGAAAATGTCATCGACTTCAAGCGTCCGTGGAAACGTTATACGATGTACGAAGCGATTGAGCATTTTACAGGCGTCGATATTTCGGAAATGGACGAGGACGGTGTGCGCGAAGCAGCGAAAAAACTGCACGTACCCACCGACCCGTCGATGGGGCGTGGCAAATTGATTGATGAAATTTTTGGCGAAAAATGCGAGGCGCAACTCATTCAACCGACCTTTATCACGGATTATCCGGTGGAGATGTCGCCATTGGCAAAAAAGCATCGTGACAAGCCGGGCTTGGTGGAGCGTTTTGAGGGTATTTGTAATGGAAAAGAATTTTGTAATGCTTTTTCAGAGTTAAATGACCCCATCGACCAACGCGAGCGATTTGAAGCACAACTCGAACTCGGCAAACGCGGCGACGAGGAAGCGATGACGCTCGACGAAGATTTCCTTCGCGCGCTCGAATACGGTATGCCACCCACCGTCGGTATCGGTATCGGTATGGATAGGTTGGCGATGATTATGACCAATTCTAATTCGATTCAGGATGTATTGTTTTTTCCGCAGATGAAGCCGGAGGCGAATCAAGGAGAAGCGGAAGATGCTGATGAATAATTAGTGCGAAATTATAATTTTAAAGCCACGTCAGACTTCGATTCGACGTGGCTTTTTTGTTGATAATCAGATTTTTTTGAAAAAACATTCTCGTAATAATAAAGCACTTGCGATTTGTTTATTATGTTTGCCGTATAACCATTTTTTTTCACCAAATAATATTAACTCATGTATTTTAAACATTTAACTTTAATTTTACTCAGCCTCAGCATTGCATCTCTTACACTTGCACAATGTCCCAACACAGATATTTTCCTCTACACACAAGCAGATATTGATAATTTTCCTACCAACTATCCCGGATGTACAATGATACCTTCAGGAGTAGATGTGTTTATCGAAGACTTAAACTACAATTTCACTGACCTCAACGGCTTATCCAGCATCACCTCTATTGGAGGAGACCTGTATATCGTAGGTGGAGTATTACCAAATCTAGATGGTTTGTCCAGCTTAACCTCTATCGGAGGCAGCTTAAATATTGAATTTAGTGATGAACTAACCAACATAAATGGCTTATCTAACTTAACTACGGTCGGAGGTGGAGTATTCATCCATTATAATTTTTCACTGACAAATTTAGATGGCTTGTCAGCATTAACCTCGGTAGGCGGACTAATTATTCAGTCTAATGATGTATTGACCAATGTAGATGGCTTATCCGCTTTAACTTCAATTGATGGAATGCTAACTATATTTGAAAATCCTATTTTAGCGAACTTGGATGGATTATCAAGTGTAACGTCTGTTGGAATGGAGGTATTGATTGAAGGGAATAATATGCTAACAGACATAGATGGCTTGTCCGCTTTAACCTCAGTTGGAGGATATTTGATTGTAGCTTTTAACCCCCAATTAAGTATGTGTTGCGTCTTATGTCCTCTGCTTCAAGCAGATCTTACTGACGATACTGTTATTGGTGATGTGGTAGGTATTAGTGATAATGCTATTGGTTGTGATACCGCTGATATACTCGTTTGCCCTTCCTGTGCAGTTTGCGTTGGTACTGTTGACCTTGACATCAACTTTGACGGTGCGCCCACACAAACCAGTTGGGAACTTACAGATGCCTCCGGCAGTATCATTGCTTCCTCCGGTGGTAATATTTACGGACCTGCCTTTGCAGATGCTAATTTGCCTTTGAACGATGTCGCTTGCTTGGCTGATGGCTGCTATGACCTGACTTTTTTCGATTCTGCCAACGATGGTATGTGTCCGCGCCGCACTTCTACAGTACTCACGGGTATCAATATTGCTACGCTTGGTCTGGGCGGTGTGTTTAATGGTATTCCGAGAGTTGCTTCGAGTTGCGGTTCTTATACCCTGACAGATGCCAACGGTACAATACTTGCCTTCGGCGGTGGTCGCTTTGGTACTTCCGAAACGACCAACTTCTGTGTCTCCGGTGGTATTGCTGTTCCGCTATGGCAAGAGGATGATAGCTATGAAAAAACCCTAATAGAAGATGCAAATACTTTAGACTTGTCACCAAATCCTGCAAAAGATAATTTGACCATTTATTATAATCCGACCAACGATTTCGACACGAACATTCAGGTGATTGATATTACGGGTAAAATTATTTACGAAATTACAAGCGATAATAATCAAATCCACTTTGATATTAGCGACCTGATACCGGGTTTCTATTTCGTGAAATTGGTGTCCGGCGAAATTGTTTTATCAGAAAAATTTGTAAAACAGTAAAGCAATTTTTGATTGAATCATTTTAAATAATAAAACATATTTGAAAGCCACGTCAGACTTCGGTTTGGCGTGGCTTTTTTGTTGATCATCAGACTTTTTTGAAAAAAACATTCTCGTAATAACAAAGCTCTTGCGATTTGTTTATTATGTTTGCCAAATAACCATTTTTTTCACCAAATAATATTAACTCATGTATTTTAAACATTTAACTTTAATTTTACTCAGCCTCAGCATTGCATCTCTTACACTTGCACAATGTCCCAACACAGATATTTTCCTCTACACACAAGCAGATATTGAT
>CALHBW010000043.1 GCA_937930625.1 uncultured Saprospiraceae bacterium
TGAAAATTGATAATTGAGAGTTGATAATTAATTTATTTTTTATTTCATAAAAAACTTAAAATTAAATAATTACAAATTATAAAATAAAATTAGTTATCAATTATACATTCTCAATTCTCAATTTGGCGAAGACATTGATAAATGTAATGCTCAAACTTGCCTTGCATTTTCAAAATGCAAGGCAAGTTGCCATGAATTAGCATTAAATCTAAAGGACCACCGATTTTTACATTGAAAATGAGTATTTGTTGTGATTTTTATTTATTTTTGGAAAAAATAAAACTTATGTCATACGCAGATTTTTCGGCTAAAGATTTGATGCAGAAATTTGGGGTGAAATTTCATTCAAAACATTTATTTGAAAACGTACCGCCTGTGCAGCCTTCCGAGTGGCTTGAAACTTCCCTGAATAAATCATTGGTACTGGGATTTACAAATGAAAAATCTCGTTCCGAGCGTATCGTTTCACCCATTTTAATAGAATTGAGTGATATAAATGCCTATAATTTTTATATTCATTCCGGTGCAAATTTGGACGTGGATGAGAGTTTGGGCTTGAGAAGAGAATGTGATTTTATGTTTTCATTCAGTCAAGTCCGGGAATTTGTCATGTCACCCGTATTTTGCATTACAGAAGCTAAAAAACAGGATATTGAAAAAGGAACTATTCAATGTGCAGCGCAACTCATCGGTGCAAAAAAATTGAACGAAGCAGAAGGAAATCCGGTTGATACCCTCTACGGTTGCTCTACAACAGGCTTGGAGTGGCGTTTTATTGAATATACTGACAATCAAATTATTATAGATAAAACTTATCGTTTGATAAATAAATTGCCGGAACTACTCGGTGTCCTCCAACACATTGTCGAAGTCAGTAAAAAGCAATTTCCTGAACTTGTCTCGGCAGCTTAAGAGAAGTCAAACCGCTTGGCTGTCAGAACATTTCATTGTCAGAAGTCAGAGCTATCTTGTCTGACGTCCGGTAGTAAAACGGGCTTACTTATAAGCTCTTTTTCAACAAAAAACACTATCTTGTACCCATGAAAACAAGTGTCTTTTTATCCATTCTCATTAGCTTTCTATTTTTACAAGGCTGTCCACCTACACGTACAGTAAATGAAAAATGGACATCTTCCGTTACTGAAAATTACGAAGCATATTGCGCCGGATGTCATGGCAAAAATCGGGAGCAATTCGTGAATCGCACATGGCTGTGGGGTGAGTCGCGTGAAGAAGTTTTTGCTTCTATCAAATACGGAGATGACGATGACGGAATGCCCGGCTACGATACCACATTTACTGATGTAGAGATATACGAATTGGTGGATTTCGTGCTTAGTGCACAAACCATTAAGATGTCTGACATTGGGCGAAAAAAGCCGCAAAACAAAGGTATCACCTCTGATGATTTAGACTTTCGATTGGATACTTTGGTGACGGGTTTGGTGAATCCTTGGGGCTTGGAATTTTTGCCCAATGGCGATATGTTGATTAGCGAATTGTCGGGAATTTTGTATCGTCTTTCCGAGGGAAAATTAAGCAAAATCAAAGGTGTTCCCGCCGTCAGATACCGAAATCAAGGCGGTTTATCTGACCTTAAACTGCATCCGAATTATGCAGAAAATGGTTGGTTATACATCTCCTTTTCCAAGCCCAATCCTGCTGATGCAGGGGAAGCCACAACTGCCGTCATACGCGCCAAATTATCCGAAAATCAACTGACAGATATAGAAGAAATTTTTGTCGCCAAACCCTATGTAACGACTACACGCCACTACGGTACGCGTATGGAATTTGACAGGGAAGGCTATCTCTATATCACAGTAGGCGACAGGGGAATGCGTGATGAATTGCCACAAAGTCTTGATAATCATTGCGGTAAAATCCACCGAATTTATGATGATGGCAGGATCCCGAAAGACAATCCATTCGCGAATAATCCCGAAGCCATGCCGTCTATTTGGTCATATGGACATCGCAATCCGCAAGGCATGGCACTCCACCCAAGCACAGGCGACCTCTGGACACACGAACACGGACCACGCGGCGGCGACGAAATCAACCGCATCGAAAAGGGTTTGAATTATGGTTGGCCCATCATCTCTTATGGCATCAATTATTCGGGTACGCGCTTTACGGATATTACGGAAAAAGAAGGTATGGAGCAACCTGTTTTGTATTGGGTGCCGTCGATTGCGCCTTGTGGGATGGATTTTGTCCGAGACGAAAAATACGGGGCTTGGCAAGGTGATATTTTGTCGGGTTCGCTTCGATTTGAGTACCTCAATCGTTGTGTGATGGAGGGGAATCGCGTAGTACGTGAGGAAAAACTATTGGAAGGTATCGGGCGAGTTCGTGTGATAAAATCTGCGCCGGATGGTTTTATTTATGTGGGTGTGGAAACACCGGGGGCGGTGTATCGGATTGTACCGAAATAAGGGAACTCGCAATCAAGGTTTCGCTCAATTCCCAAAGCTCTTTGGCAAGGGCTTCATCTTTAGCTAAAGGGGCGGGTTCTTTTTCTTTAGATTTTTCAAAGTACTTGCCATTGAGCTTCAATACGTCGGGAGAAGAGGCAAGATAAACCGAAGTTTTCGCGCCTTTTTCAGCACTTAGCATCACAGGTCTAAATAAGCCCCATACTGTACTAAAAAACCAATTCGTCTCTTTCTGTGCAATCTCTGTACTCACTACGCCGGGATGCAAGGCATGGCTGCAAATATTCGGATAACGCTGCGCCAGTTCTTTGGTAAACAAGATATTAGCCAACTTGGATTGTGCATAAGCAGCCAGCCCTTTATATTTTTCTGCGCCTATTTCACCTTTAAAGGATTTCGTATTTATTTTG
>CALHBW010000044.1 GCA_937930625.1 uncultured Saprospiraceae bacterium
AAAGGAAAAAAGGTATTATAAAATACGAAGTTATTTCATACACGACCCCAAACCAACAAACTATGAATTTAATAAAATATACACTCACTGTATTATTCGCCATCCTCATTACCAATAATATAAATGCCTCTCATTCGGTAGGTGCCGACCTCACTTATACTTGTGTAGATGGCGATACTTACGAAATCACCCTCACCTTTTATCGTGATTGTGCGAGTAATACCCAAGCTCCCGGCTCAAACGGTGACCTGCCCGAAATTAACATTCGTTCGATTGCTTGCAACTTCAATACAAGTATCTCGCTTTCTCCGGTTACCAATCCTGATGGTACACTTGCTGTCGAAATTTCGCCGATTTGCGACGGGCAATTAGTTAATAGTACTTGTAATGGCGGACCGCTTCAAGGGGTCGAACAATACACTTATAAAGGAACATACACCTTCCCACAAAAATGCAAAGATTGGGTGCTGAGTTATTCGCTTTGCTGTCGCAATGCGGCTATTACCAACTCGCCTAATGCCGACAATTATGACTTATACCTCGAAGCTCTGCTAAATAATCTCAACGCCGAGTGTAATAATTCTCCGATATTCACTACGCCACCTGTGCCCTACATTTGTGCTGGTCAACCCTTCAATTATAATCATGGTGTAATTGACACCGAAGGCGATTCACTTGTTTATACCCTTACCGACCCGCTAAACGCGCCCAATGACCCCGTGCCTTATGTTACAGGATTGAGTTCAACTTATCCTATTACAACCATCCCTTCAAATAGCGTTACTTTCGACATCAATTCAGGGCAAATGAACCTGACACCCAATCAAATACAAATTGGTATTGTCGCTGTTTTGGTAGAAGAATATCGCGACCAACAACTCATTGGTTCGAGTCGGCGTGATATGCAAGTCATTGTCATTAATTGTAATAATAATGTTCCGGTTATTAATAGCTCGATAAATGTTTCCGGTGGCGAATTTGATGGAAATACATTTCAAGTTTGTGCAGGTAATACGCTTTCATTTGACATTCAAGTGAGCGACGACGATGCAGCGAATATGCTCTCTGTCATGGACAATCTTGCAGTCTCACTTCCCGGAGCTACGCTAAGTACCGTTGGCACAAATCCCATTACGATTTCTTTTAATTGGATGACAAGTACAGAGGATGCGGGCAATCATAGTTTTGCCATTACTATTGAGGATGATGCTTGTCCCATAACGGGATTTCAGGTTTTGGGCTACGGAATATCCGTGCCGGGTGTTCAAATTGAGGCTTCCGACACGCTCATTTGTCCGGGATTTACTTCTACTATTCAATTAAATGCGAATCCCATTGGCAGCTCCAATGAAGGTACATTCACTTGGTCTCCAAGCACAGGATTGAGCGATGCCAATATCAGAAATCCCGTTGCAACCGTTTCTGCACCAATCACTTATACAGTCGTGTATGATGATGGTGTGTGTACGGTTTTTGACGAAGTAAATATCCAAGCAGAAGGTACGCTCGAAGTTTCGCCGCCCGTAGCAAGCGTGTGTATGGGTGCGAGCGCGCAACTAAGCGCAGGTTACGTACCCACCGTCGCAGTTACAGACGAAGTTTGCGGCGCAATTCCCGCTAATTGTGCGGATACGCCCCAAGTTTTCACGCTCGGCGACGGCTTTATGACCACCGGACCAACCAATATGGACGAGGAAGCCGGTACGCCTTATCTCGGCTTTTTCCACGATGGGCGCACCCAAATATTATACACCCGAATCGACCTCGAAAATGCGGGAGTAACGGCGGGTTTGATTACCGAATTTGCATTGGATGTTTCTATCGTTACGAGCCTTACGCCTTACCAAGATTTTACGATTAAAATGGGCTGTACGGATATTTTTTCATTTCAAAATGATAATGATTTTACACCAAATTTGGATATAGTTTATACCGATGAAGTCTCGCCTTTAGTGGGTTGGAATACTTATGTATTGGACACTCCATTTCAATGGGACGGCACATCAAATTTATTAGTAGAAATCTGTTTTGATAATAATTCATGGACGAGTTATGACCACGTTTTTTATACCGAAACAAGTTATAATTCAATTATTTATGCACAAAATGATAATGATGCAGGATGTTTTATTGATGCAGAAAATGTCAGCAATCGCCGCCCCAATACCCGCTTCACGACTTGCGAATTAGAGCCTACACTCAACATCAATTACACATGGTTGCCTTCCGATGGTTTGAGCAATCCGAATATTCCAAATCCTATTGCTACGCCTACTCAAAGTACGACTTATACCGTAGTCGCTACCACCCCCGACGGCTGCGAAGTGAGCAATACAGTACAAGTGAATATTGAGGAATTTACCATCGAAGCAAGCCCCAATCCCCTTTCCTGCGGCAGCACTACGGGCAGTATCGAATTGGAGATGACGGGCGGTACACCGCCTTACACTTTTGATTGGGACAATGACGCACTCGATGGCATTGAAGACCCGATGGGCTTATTGCCCGGCGCGTATAGCGTTACCGTTACGGATATTAATGCTTGTGAAAATACCGCTTTCGCGGAAATCATTGTCACCGCCAACCTTGCATTGACCATCAATACCAACGATATTTCTTGTTTTGGAGAAAATGATGGTATGACAGAAGTCAGCGTAATGGCTGGTGCAGAACCGTTTACATATGTATGGGATAGTGGTTTGTCTCCGCAGTCCACTCAAATGAATCTTGCAGCAGGTACGTATAATGTTACCGTTACGGATGCTGTTGGTTGTCAAAATACGGCTGCCATCGACATCGCCGAACCCTCCGAATTAATTGCTATTCCAACTGTACAAAACGTCATTTGTAGTGGCAATGTCGGCTCAATTACACTCGCCGTCAATGGCGGTACAGGCGCATATACTTATCAGTGGGACAATGGCTTACCCGCGCAAGCCGAACAGATGAATCTCGCGGCAGGTATGTACAATTATACGGTGACGGATGAAAATAATTGTCAAATCTCCAATACCATTATGGTCAACGAACCCACCAATCCGCTGACCCTGAATTTTGAGGCATTGGATCTTACTTGCTTTGGTGCAAACGATGGTCAAATCAACCTCTCGACCTCCGGCGGTGCGCCCCCCTACACCTACGCTTGGAGCGATAATCTCCCCGCGAATGACACACTTATGAATCTCAATGGCGGTACTTACACCCTCACTTTTAATGATGCCAACGACTGTACATTCATCCAATCCATTGCCATCAACGAACCCGACGCGCTCATCGCCATCCTTAGCGATTCGACGAGTACTTCCTGCGGTAGTACTGATGACGGGGCGGCTACCGTGAGTGTTTCGGGCGGTGTTGCGCCCTATACTTTTTTATGGGATAATGGTGAAAATACGCCTTCGGCGAATATGCTCACGCAAGGCATACACAACGTAAGTATCACAGATTCAAGTACTTGCACTACACAAGCTAATGTTATCATTGACGCCACTGCCGAAATCACGATGTCTGCTACTGCAATGTCCGTTTCTTGTTTTGGGGAAAATGATGGCAGTATCAGCATCGAAGTAACGGACGGCAGCGAGCCATTTTTATATTCGACTGATGGAGAAATGTACAGCACCAACAGCCAACTCAACAACCTCAACGGCGGCACATACAACGTACACGTACAAGATGTCAATGGTTGTATTCAAACTGATAGCGTCACCGTCGATTCTCCGCCTGAATTATTGATTAATTTGATTGAAAATACGAATATAAATTTTGGCGATTCGATTGTATTGGAAACTGCCGTTTCGCAGACAAGTGGCGTGACTTACACATGGTCTTCTACCGGTGAAATGAGTTGTACAGATTGCCCCTCTCCTACCGTTGCACCTACATTTCAAACTACTTACACCTTAAATGTAGCCACCGATTCAGGATGTATAGTAACTGCCAATGTGACCATTTTTGTTGATAAAACGCAACCCGTTTTCATCCCCAATGCTTTCTCTCCGAATGGCGACGGGGTGAATGATTTCTTTGTCATACATGGCAATAATGCCGTCGTTAATGTAAAAATGCTACGCATTTATGACCGTTGGGGCGGTGTTATTTTTGAATCAAAAAATAGCACACCAAATAGCATAGAAGATGCTTGGGATGGTAAGTTCAGAGGAAGCGATATGCAATCAGGTGTGTATATCTATCACGCAGAAGTTGAATTTATGGATGGAAGTGTGCTTCCTTATAGTGGAGATGTGATGTTGGTTCGGTGATGTCAAATGAAAATGTAGCGCGGTACTTCCAGTCCGCGTTGCGTATGTAGTGGAACGTAAAACGATTTTGTAAATCGTCCTGTGTTATCTCGTTGAAAATTGAAGGTTAACCCTAAGTCGTCGGACATTTTAGATATCTATCAATACCCATATCTTTTTAAATCTCGATATTTTTAAAACAAAAATTATAAGTAATCCGTTTACTAAATTTTTCAAGTTTGGTAAACGTAAGCGGAGAACAATTTTTTGTAATTAACTAAAAATCAGTACATTACTCACGTTTACTAAACTTTTTGAAGTTTAGTAAACGGGGTATTCAAAGATGTGGGTATGGATAGATTTTAGAAATGTCCGACGAGTAGGCTTTCCACTAAATTCCTATATGAGTCATAAAATCTCTGAGAACTCTGCGTGATTTACAGAAATGAGTCTATCAAATTATAAACACCCCATTCGGGGATTTTATTTTTGCTCGAATGGTTGCTTCATCGTCTTGCTCAACCAACATATCAATATCGAGTTCGCTAAATATTTCTTGAATTTTGGTAGGATGTGGATGGGTGAACAATAACTCAATTAATTCGCATTGTTGTGGTAGATTGTGCGTAGGATGTACGCTTGAATGTTGCCAATCCGTCATAAAAGGAATGAGTTCTACAATGGGCGTGGCGAGTGGGAGAATCATTTCCCAAGCGAGTGTATCGCCTGTGGCAGTTTGGCGTTGACCGGCTTGGATGATGCCCATTTCAGAGTTGTATTTTTGTAAGATTTTGCGGTCTTGATGGAGTTGATTGGACTTGAGTGACCACCTTGTTATTTCGGGTGTTTTTACCAAATCGACGCCCATCCAACGTGGCGGCTTAACTTTGGTATTTCCTTCATCTATCGCTAAAATCTCAAGATAACAATCATTACCAAGATTAATGAGGGCATTTTTTGTTCCCTTCGTCGTATGGTAGCCGCCAAAGACAGGACGCATACCCGACAGCTTTTCAAATTCATCTATCGCTGCTTCTAAATTGGGTACTGTATAGACGATATGGTCGATTTTTCTTTTCATTTAGTGTCGTGTGATAAACGTAAAACGATTTTGCAAATCGTTCTCGTATGTGGGTAACGATTTGCAAAATCGTTTTACGTTTCACTGATGTTTATTTTTGCTGGTGTTCAATTAGAGTATGGAATAGTCGGCAGACGAAGGATTTTATAAAAATTGGTGGTTTAATCACTCAAATACGTTCTATTTATAACTGAATTCGTCTGACGACACCGGAATTTGCTCAACCATAACTTTGAACTTATTTTTAAATCAACCTTCGATGTCAGACCCTTAATTAGCAAGAAAGCAGGGCGATAGATGAAGTATGGCGGAGAAGGATTGTATGCCGAATTTCCATTTGAAGGCGAACATGGAACAGTACTGCCCAAATGGTTTTGTAATGATATGAAGTTGTGTTTTTTGAAGCAGTTTGGGCGCAAGCGTTTTTTTCATAAAAAAATAAAAAAATTGCGTTTGTATTGCTTCTGAAGGCGATACCCCTTCCAAGCCAGAATGTCTTGCTGAATTTATTTCAGAATCTCCCGGACGACAAGCACGACATTAAGCGTGAGCTTAAATTTTCGTATTTTACTTATGAACAATGAGTTATGAGCTTTTGTGCGGCATTGATTTTCTATCGTTCGGGAGATGCTGAAATAAATTCAGCATGACGGTTGCTTTTTGGTTTTTTGTTTTTTTTATTTTGAGTGAACTCGCCACCGATTTGTGACATACTCATTATAATTTGACTATCTAACATTTGGTGAGGGCTTTTGTTGGAGAAAATGAACAAATTATTCCCGGTTCTGTCGTATTCTATTCTTTCATTTCTTTGCGAAGTTCTTCAATGGTATGATAATTACCATTTTCAATATCCTCAGCTGCTTCATCACATTGTTCTTTTAGTGCTTCGTAAGTGATAGGCGTGCCGTCTGCCTCGTAGCCTGCTACTTGCTGTTGCCTATATTTATCGAACATCGCATGAACAATTTCCAAGAATGAATCGTGCTACGTGCGCGGACTGGAAGTGCCGCGCTACATCTCTACTTGCACCAATACGCCCGAAAGTCCGAAATATACCCAACAATCCACCGCGTTTGTACAATCTTTCATTCGAGACAAAACGGGCGCAACTTCCTTCAATGTCGAATGTATTTTTTTAATGTGAATCGTATTAGAATTATACTGCACCAATACATTTCCTTTATCCGTTTCGAGTAAAATATCTGTTACCGCTTCAAACAATTGTCCATTATTATGTTGTGATACAGGATAGTTTTTATATAATTTATTATGATTAATATTATTTTTTAAATACTTGTAGAAATTATGCGAAGCATTTAATAAATACTTTTCCTCTACGACACCTACCACTTCAAATTCGTGTATCAGGCGAGTTGCTATTTGTTCTCGTTGAATGTCGTCAGCATCAGGTTTATCGGCAAATAGAAAGGCGCGATAGAGTTGTGCTACGGTCAATTCTTCGGCATCGTCACGCGCTTTTACGGGCGCGATTTCTATTTGTTGGAGGATATTAAATGCCACATTTTCATGCTCGATAATATCAGGTTTGAGCATTGGATGTGATTGC
>CALHBW010000045.1 GCA_937930625.1 uncultured Saprospiraceae bacterium
ACTTAGTATAATTCAATATGTTCGCCAAATTGAAAATTGATAATTGAGAGTTGATAATTAATTTATTTTTTATTTCATAAAAAACTTAAAATTAGTTATCAATTATACATTCTCAATTCTCAATTTGGCGAAGACATTGTAACTTATTGTCAAATTAATTGAAATTAAAAATTAGAACGAGGACTATCTGCCCCTTTGGAGGGGGTTGGGGGGAGGAAAAACAGCCAAAAGTCCTCCCCCCAGCCCCCTCCAAAGGGGGAGATATATCGTGCTTTCTTTTTTTAATTTCGGTATAAAAATTAATAATCAGTTACAATGTCTTCGCCAAATTGAGAATTGAGAATGTATAATTGATAACTAACTTTATTTTATAATTTGTAATTATTTAATTTTAAGTTTTTTATGAAATAAAAAATAAATTAATTATCAACTCTCAATTATCAATTTTCAATTTGGCGAACATATTGAGTTAATTACAATTTAAATAAAATTATTGTTCAGTAGAGAATAGAGCATGCCTAAATATTTTAATTTAAAAATATATTAAAGATGTTGGAATTTGATTAAATTTAAGTCTTATTATTTGCTCATTATCAACTCAAAACTTCAACGCTATGAAAAAGACACTACACCTGACTGCCTTTTTAATTTTCGTAATTTTTACGTCTATACAAGCTCAAGTGAATGAGGGGTTTGATGCCTTAGTCCGTAAAGATTTCCAAACTGCTCAAACGGAATTTGAAGCTCTTTATAATAATAAAAAAACGAAAACAATGGGTGCTCACGGCTTGGCATCGTTGTATGCTCACGACGAATTTGAGCGTAAAGACCTTGCTCGTGCCTATGATTATGCTGTCGAGGGAACGAGTCTTTATCGTGGCTTAAACTCCAAACAAAAATCAAAACTAAGAGCATCCGGCTGGAAATATAAAAATTTACTCAATATAAAAAATAAGATTGCGGAAGAGGTCATTGGAAATGCTAAAAGCAAAAATACGGAAGTGGCTTATGATGAAGTCTTACAAAATTTTAAATTAAAATATAACGACAGAAATGACCTATACAGACTACGAAATGCTGCGGTACTCGAAGCTGCAAGAGTAGGAGATACTTATGCAGATTATACCAAAATTTACGAGAAATATCCGCGCAAAGATTTTACAAGATATACCTCGGATATTGCCGCGATGGTTGATTTATTGCTTTTTGAACGTTATGTAGAGGAAAATGGATACGATGATTTGAAGAAATTTAAAGAAGCACATCCCAAGAGTTCTTTTGCCAAAGATGGCGGCTTCAATGCGTTTATTGAGGCGAATAAAAAGGGAACTACTGCTGCCTTCGAAGCGTTTTTTTCGGACAATTCCAGAAGCCGACTTATACCGATTGCGAAGAAAAAATATCGGCAATTAGAAAAATACGAACT
Organism: uncultured Saprospiraceae bacterium; assembly: GCA_937930625.1. Classification (GTDB taxonomy): domain Bacteria; phylum Bacteroidota; class Bacteroidia; order Chitinophagales; family Saprospiraceae; genus JAHDEO01. Next base: position 1,427 of record CALHBW010000045.1, read on the forward strand.
CATTGAAAGTCTGGGAGATATGAGTGATAAAGAGGCATTTGAAAATATGCAAAATTGGCTCAAGCCCAGTATTGACTCGGCTTTTTGGGATGTGGTCGCACATGAAATGCTTGATTTTGAACCGCGATTGAAAGATTATCCATTCTACCGCGATTTTGTGGATATTATAAATCGTCCTTCGGAAAATATTCGTCCGGTCAATCTTGAAATTCTCAATTCACCCAAAGGTGAATACTGCGCTTGCCCTTCGGCAGATATGAAGACCATATATTTTTGTGGAAATGGCAGGTCGGATGGCTTGGGTGGAGAAGATATATTCTATTCCGAACTCGATGGTGATGAATGGGCTACACCTAAAATCTTTGAAGGCGTCAATACCGGACATAACAATGAAGCCCCGCTATCTGTCACTACAGACGGTACTCGAATTTTACTTTTTGAGGGCGGACAACTTAGCTACATCGACAAAACACGAACCGGATGGACTGCCCCAACAAAATTCAAATCACCACTCAATGAATTTGCTTGGCAAGCAGACGCTCAAATCACACCAAATGGCTTGGGGATGCTCTTTGCTGCTCGCGATTCATACGGGAATATAGATATTTATTATGCCCCAAAAATGGGTGATGAGTGGGGCAAACCTATCAATATCGGAGCAACCATCAACACAGAAGGGGAAGACCGCAGTCCGTATCTGCATTTTGATAATCAGACGATGTACTTTACTTCGAGCGGACATGGAGGACTCGGAAGTGCCGACCTTTTTATAACGACACGACTGGATGATACATGGACAAATTGGAGCAAACCCATTAATATGGGCAAAGATTTTAATAACAGCCAAAGAAACTGGGGCTACCAAATTGCATCCGACGGAAAACGCGCTTTTTTTTCCTCCGGCGACCAACTTGGCGGTGTGGCACGCAATGATGACCTGTACGAAATTGAACTCCCCGAACGCTACCGACCCGGCGCGGTTACGGTCATCGAAACAAGGGTAAATACCATTGATATTGCCGATAAAAAAGTGTATATCGAAGATGCAGAAACAGGCGAAATACTCGGTGTGTACAAACCCGACCCCACAAGCGGAGAAGTCATTGCCACCGTTCCTGCCAATGTCAAAACCACCATTCGCGTAGAAGCCGAAGGGATACTTTCTGCCCCAAAAATCGTAAACACCGATACCCCGAATAATGTAGTGATAGATGAAGTGGTATTGAAGGATAATGAACTCAGTTTTTCCGACTTACTTTTTGATACGGATTCTGATGTGATTAATGCTGCGTTTTATGGCAAATTGGATAATGTAGCGGCAGCTGCCCGAAGCTCGAACAACAACATCAAAGTAGCAGGACATACTGATAATCAGGGAAGTGAGGAGTATAATTTGTCACTTTCCCAACGTCGGGCAGAGGCGGTCAAAGCATATTTGGTGCAGCGAGGCATCCCTGAATACAGGATTACCACCACAGGTTACGGCGAATCGCAACCCGTCTCCGACAATGATACAGAGGAAGGACGCAGGCTTAATCGACGGGTGGTTTTGAGGTTTGAATAAGGGTAAGTACACCGTCCATTAAATGTCATAAGTTACCAAAAAAATGCCTGATTGGTTTTTGATTAAGAGCATGTTTTTATTCATTAGACTTTATTTCAGAATAAAGTCTAGTCATCTCTTTTCCATCCTCCCTTGAATTTCTTAGTAGGGAAAACGGCTCCACCGGAAGTCAATTCTAGCTGATTATTGGTATGTACTGTCCATTTGCTCAATAAGCAAGCAATGGTTGCTGCAATTTGAACCATTGCAAAACCTGCTCCGGCGCAAGTGTGGCTACCAATACCAAAAGGCACCCAAGCTCCTTTCTGA
>CALHBW010000046.1 GCA_937930625.1 uncultured Saprospiraceae bacterium
TTTTTGATGATGTCGGGAAATTTTGCAGGATGGGCTGTTGCGAGGCAGACCACTTTTTTATCGCCCAATTTATCCGCCAATTTATTTGCCGTACAAACAGCTACCGCCGAATGTGGGTCGAGCAAATAATTTTCTTTTTGGTAAATGTCTTTGATAGTTTGAAGCGTTTCCTTGTCGCTGATGGATGTGGAAAGAAAACCGCTTGCGTAGGCACGAAAAGTTTTCTCCTCAAATTGAAGCTTGCCCGTCTGCTCGAAGGTGTTTATCCAAGCCTTTATTTGTGTTGGATTTTTTCCCGTAATAAAATATAAATATCGCCAAAAATTCAAGGGAATGAGAATATCTATCGCCGAAGAAGCGGTTTCGTGAATCGGTGCTTTGGAGAATTTTCCTTCCGAAAAAATCCGATGCAAACAAGCATTTTTATTATTCCCAACCACCAACAAATCAATCGGCAATCCCATCAATCGCGCCAAGGAACCTGCACAAAGATTTCCAAATCCGCCCGATGGTACGCAGAAATGAATCGGCTCACCCACTTCGTCTGCCAATTGCAAATAGCCGTAAAAATAATGTACCGTCTGCACCATTATCCTCCCCCAATTGATGGAATTGACGCTGCTAAGATTGAGTTTTTCTTTGAAGGTTTTGTTGGCAAAAAGTTGTTTGATGACCGCATCCAAATCGTCGCCACCTTCAGGGCAACCGGATACGCCTACCGCGTGAATATTCGGCTGTGGGAGCGTGGTCATTTGTCGTTCTTGTTCGGGTGTAATCATGCCTTTTGGGTAGAGTGTCCATGCTTCGAGGTTGGATTTTCCGGCGGCGTAGTAGGCGGCGGCTGGTCCGGTATCGCCCGTTGTGGCTACGATGATGGTTTGTTTTTCTCCTTTTCTTTGCAAAAAATAATTGACGACATTTACCAAAAAAGAAAGTCCTACATCTTTGAAAGAGAGCGTAGCTCCGTAGAATAATTCCATGACATAGGTACGCGATTGGGTTTTCATTGGATAGAGTGGAATGGTGTCTTCCTTCTCGAAAGTATCGTAAGCCGTTTTGATAATTTCCTTCAAATCATTCGGTGGAATAATCGTTTCAGGGATAAACAAGGACACAATCTCAAATACTAATTCGCGGTAAGATAGGTTTTTCCATTTGCGAAGCGTATCTGACGAAATTTGCGGTAAAGTCTCCGGCACATACAAGCCGCCGTCGGGCGCGAAGCCATTTAGAATGGCTGCTTCAAAATTTACTTTTGGAGAGTCTCCTTTTATGCTGACGAACTGCATGGTGATTGGTGATATGCGAATTAATGATGTTCCAAATTCTGCTTCGTATGGGAAGCAATTAGTTTTGAGGGGAAGTGGATTTTGAAGATACTTCCTTCGCCAAGTTCACTTTCGACCTCTATGGTGCCTCCCAGATGCTCGATAATTCTTTTGCAAGTGGCAAGACCTAAGCCGGAACCTTCAAATTCTTTATCTGTATGAAGTTTGGTGAGTGGGTCAAATATTTTATTGAGATAAGCCTGCTTGATGCCAATACCATTATCTTTGATAAGAATAGTTCGGTAATCTTGCTGTCTTTTAGTTGTTATTTCGACAATTGGTCGGATGTCATTTTTGGTAAATTTGATTGAATTGGCTATAATATTTTGGAAAAGCTGCGTGAGTGCAGATTCATTCGCTTGAATAAGTGGTAGTTGTTCAACATTAATTTCGGCAGATTTCTGGGCGATTTGATGTGCGATGTTGTTTTTTACAGTCTGGATGATTTCGTTCATATCAATCATCTCTGTGGCTTCGACAAATTTCCCTGACCGTGTAAACGCCAGTAAATCGTCTATGAGGACACTTAGTTTTTGATTCGATTTTTCTATAAAACTTAGATAGCTGATTAGCTTATCATCTTGTTTGATATGTTTTCTGATAAGTTGAATAAAACCGCTCGTAGTGCGAATAGGTGATTTTATATCATGAGCAACGATACCCGCGAAGGAAGATAGTTCCTGATTCCTGATTTTCAATTCTTGATTGAGCGTATCCTTTCTCTGGCTTTGGGTCAGCAATGCTTCATTGATTTTTTCTTGCTCAGAAGAGACAGCTTTAAGGAATTTATTTCTGTTTTTTTGTTTCCGATACACATAAACGAGTATAAGGAAAAACAGGGCAAGTATCCCAATTAAGCCAATGAATCTCTGGCTTTTTATTCGATTTTGGAGCATTAGATTTTCTTTTTCGGCAGTCAGATATTTATTTTCTGCGTCTTTTGTTTGCAGTTTATATCTCAACTCGGCGGTTGCTATGGATTCATTTAATTTTTCCTTCATATAGATATCCATTTCATCAGCATGTTTTTGATAATAATTGGATGCATTTTCATACTGCCCAAGTTTAAGATAACAATCCGCTATTCCACGATAAATCTCTTTTCGGAGTTTCTTATTGTCTAATTTATCAATTTCTGACATAACATCATTGTAGTATGCCAATGACTTATTGTAGTTGCCGAGTTTATAATAATTACTGGCTATTACTTCTTTAGCAGACTTATTATTCGGCTTTACAAATCTTTTATCCTTACCTAACAAAATTTTATTAGAGGTTTCATAATTACCTCGCTTTGCTTCTAATTTAGCAAGACCATAGGTAATCATAGCATTGTTGTATACTGATTTTTTGTCTGTAGCATAATATTTTAATGCTTCATAATACAAATACTCGGACTTTTCATATTCGTCTAATTCCCGATAAGAGACTGCCAGATAGATTTGCATCAGGGCTGCGAGTTTCGAATCATCCTTTGTCTTTGCAATTTCTAATGCTTTCATGAAGTATTTCTTCGAGTCTTCATAGAGTTCCGCATCTATGAATAAATAACCTATACCTGATATCAATCTTGCCTGATAGAATTTATCATCTAATTCATAGGATATTTCCAATGCCTTATTTAAGTAATTTACTGCGTTTTCAATATCTGTATGTCTCTCCCAAGTCAAGCTGTAATCATAATAAGCTGGCATTTTTAATGCCTGATTTTCAGATGCTTCTGCAATTTCTTTTTCTTCTAAAACATATTCATAACTGGCACTAGCTCCCATTGATAAGTATGTTTTGGAGACAAGAGAACTTAGGTTCAATACCACGAGGGAGTCTATACCGGCTTTCTTCGAAAGCTCAACTGCATATTCACATTTTTGTACTGTTTTATCATCAAATTTTTTGGACAAGTTATAACATAATTCCGTAGCCTCTATGGCTTCCTTCTGCAAGTCATAAATTGTATCTGTCTTCGATATTGAAGTATCTGTTTGTGCCCATAAAAAGCTATAATGAAAAACAAAAAAGCACGCAATAATATATTTTAATTTCATTACTGTATTGTGGAAAAATTGACCTTGAACTCTTCGAGGATTAGCCTTGAATTCAATAGTTACGATTTTAAAATATCTGTATTATAGATATTTCTTTTCGAATATAACCAAATTTTTACTAAAAATCTGAAAATACCTGTAATTATTGGTCAATATTAGTTTACATACCGATAATACACTGCCTTTGCAATCATAATATCTTGCACGGCTACGCCTGTCAAATCGGCAATAGTGATTTGTTGGTCGTTTTGCCGTTGAAGGTTTTGGTCTTGGATGGCACTGCCGAGTTCAACGACTTTTTTGTGGGTGATTGCGCCATTTTGTACAGCTCTGAATATTTCGCCTCTGCTTTGGCTTTGTGGGATACTGTCGGCGATGACGAGGTCGGCTTTGGCTAATATTTCGCTGTCGAGTTCTTGCTTGGTAGCGGTATCAGAACCGACTGCGGTGATATGTGTGCCGGCTTGAATGTCGGCAGCTTGTAATAGCGGTTTCGTGCTAGGTGTGGTGGTGACAATTAGCTTGCAATGTTGGGCGAGTTCGGTGGTGGAGGTGGCGGATTGGATGTTCCAATCTTGCTGCATGTCCTTGATGAAGGTTTGTACATTTTCGGGGCTGCGTCCCCATACATATGCGGTGCGACAAGACGTGACATTTTTCAATAATTCCAATTGCAAACGCGCTTGTATACCCGTACCAACGATGCCAATAGCTTTTACATTTTTGGGCGCGAAATACTTGGCTGCCAATGCACCCGCCGCCGCAGTACGCATGTCGGTGAGGTGTCCTTCGTCCTGTAAAATGCAGACGGGAACGCC
>CALHBW010000047.1 GCA_937930625.1 uncultured Saprospiraceae bacterium
ATCTTTCACGAACATACACACCGATTTGCGTTTTCGTTCGCTGAAAGCGCAGTGTATGTATGAGTTATTTTTACAAAATGATAAAACTGTAAATGCCAATTTGTTGATAGATTATCTGAATGCTTATCAAAAATTTGTAGAGAGACATACCGAAATTTCCGACACCACGCGGCAGTCCAATTTGAATTTTATCCGATTACTCAAAAAAATGGTTCATCAACCCGATGAATCAAAAACCCTGTTGCGCGATTTTCTAATAACAGAAAAAGCAGTTTTTTCCAAAAAATGGTTATTAGATTTGGCAAAAAAATGAGTCGCCCGACCAAGCCGGACGACTCCCGATATACTTATTCCCTCACCTCAATACGAACCGCCTCGGCACGAAACGCCTCATCAATAAATACCACACGCACTTCGTATGAACCTGCCGAAAGCAACGACCGTTCATAACTAAATTCGCGATACTCTACACCACTGCCATTACCTACTTCCACATTATCCGACAAACGAATAAACTGCACCGTAAATCTCCCTTCACACTTCACATAAACGTCAACGCTCGACCGTCCTTGAGTCACCTCCACGGAGCCATGACCCAATTGAGTCATCGCAGCCTGGGCAGATGTCATTAAAAATTCAGCTTCCGGGGTTTGGGCAAAAATACCTACAAACAAAAACAAATAATACAATCTCATAAGAATTGAAAATTGAATGGTTAAAAAAACAGTTTCGTTTTTGCCTGATTTTTAAAACCTTAATCAATTCTATGAAGCGATATTTGCCTTCGATTCCAAGTCATCCATTCAAATAGATACCTGAAATACAGACATACCAAAGCCATTAGCGAATAATGCTTTGTTATGTTTTTACATTAAAAAAATAAAATAGAAAAGCCTTATGCGGAATGCATAAGGTGCGGAATTGCCATTTTCTATAATGAATCGTCAAAATTTTCAAAGAACTCAAGTAAACACTTTTCTTTTTTTTATGAATTGGTATTACTTAAAATTCTATCTTGAAAACCGACATTCACCTATCGTGAAAATGGTGCTTTTTACAGCGTTGTATAATGAATACGTTTTATGAATAAAGAAAGTTCACGATAATAATATTTTTTTCATTTTTATCTGAATCATACTTTCTCATAAAAACATATTATATTTGTCTAATCAAAAATCATACCTTTTATGCCAATTATACAACAACTCACCACCCAACTCGGCACCGAAAAAGTCTTGCTTGGCGAAGCCATCAGCAAACGATACCATCATATATGGTACATGCACATTCCTCTGAAAGCAAAGGCGGTTATTGTGCCTACTTCTACAGAAGATGTTGCTACTACGCTTCAAATTTGTTATGAGCATGGGCAGGAAGTTGTGGTGCATGGCGGATTGACCAACTTGGTTGGAAGCACTCAATCTACTGAAAATCAAATTATTATTTCTACAGAAAAACTCAATACCATCCAAGAAGTAGATGTAAACAGTCGCACGATGACCGTACAGGCAGGTGTGATTTTGGAGCAAATACAACAAAGTGCGAAAGCCAATGATTTGCAATTTCCTTTGAATTTTGGCGCGAAAGGCTCGGCACAAATCGGCGGTATTATCGCTACGAATGCCGGCGGTCTGCGCGTCCTGAAATACGGTATGACCCGCCAACAAATCTTGGGGCTTGAAGTCGTATTGGCAGACGGAACGGTCTTGTCCAATCTAAAAAAAATCATCAAAGACAATTCGGGTTATGATTTGAAACAACTCTTTATCGGGTCAGAAGGTACGCTTGGTGTAGTGACCCGTGCTGTGTTGCGACTCAACGAAATGCCCAAAAGCCGATGTAGTGCCTGGGTGGGTATTGATGGCTATAAAAACGTCGTCGCGTTTTTGAAATATATGGATAGAGGACTCGGCGGAACCTTGAGCGCATACGAGTTGGTATGGCAAGATACTTTCCAAACAATGACAGGCGAGACAAGTACTACAAAACCTCCCTTACCGCTTGATTATCAATACTATGTACTTACGGAAAGTCTTGGTAGCGACCAATCTCGCGATGCGGCTACGTTCCAATCTCTACTCGAATCTGCACTCGAAAAAGGCTTAATTAAAGACGGTGTCGTGGCAGATAATTCGACGGATTTAAGATGGTTTTGGCAGATTCGTGAAGATGTGCGCGTGCTATCCGCTATCGCCGACCATGACCATCATTTTGACATTAGTCTGCCCATCCCTTTGATTGGTCAGTATGTAGAAGATGCCAGAGCTGAGTTGCAAAAAATTCCCGAAGTCAAGGAGATTTTCAACTTTGGACACGTTGCCGATGGTAATATTCATTTTATTATTGGCAAAAAAAATGATAGTGCCGAATTGACGAAACGCATTAATGATATTGTTTATGAAAAAATAGCTGCCGTGAATGGTTCTGTATCTGCCGAGCATGGTATCGGATTAGACAAAAAAGCCTATCTGCATCATTCGCGTTCAAAAGCAGAAATTGAATTGATGAAAACCATAAAACGAACACTTGATACTAAAAACATCCTCAATCCGGGTAGAATTATTGACTTGTGATGGTACATAAGTAAGTTCAAGTACAAATTCAAGCGTCAAGTTCAAGTACAATAATTAATTCACTTTCAGTGAATTATGAAACATTAAAGTGTCGCTTAGTTCATGCCAACCACTTAATGAGACAAAAATAAACTAATAACTAATCAACTCATCACCAACCCCAATTTAAATGTCGCACACACTATCCCCGTTGCAACTGCTGCATTGAGCGATTCGGCTTTGCCGTAAGCAGGGATTTTAATTTTATGGCTAATAAAAGGTTCAATTTCAGGGCGAATACCGCGCCCTTCATTTCCAATGACGATAAAGCCTTTTGAGTTTAATTTGCTTTCATAAATACTTGTACCATTGAGAAAAGTACCATATACAGGAAGCTCATTCCAACGTTCAAATATTGCTTCGGCATCCGTCTGAATTGTGCGAACACGCAGGAACGCGCCCATTGTCGCTTGCACCACTTTCGGATTATACACATCGACACATTGCAGACAAAAAACATGTTCGATACCAAACCAATCTGCTGTACGGAGGATGCTGCCCATATTGCCGGGGTCTTGTATATTGTCAAGCACCAATGAGAGGCTTTCGGCGATGCGTTTATCGTCTAATTTCGCATTAGGAATTTCCAAAATACATAATACACGATTGGGTGTGGTCAGGTTCGAAATGGTCTTTAATTCACGTTCACTGATTGCCGTAATTTTGTCGCGATGACGGGTGAGTAGAGGGGCATTATCATCCAACCAATCTGCTACGGCATAGATGGAATGAATCTTGAATTGATGATTTGTTAGGATTTCCAAAACCATTTTATCCCCTTCAACGAGAAAATTGTTATACTTTTGGCGAAATTTCTTCTTTTGCAGGGCGTTTATAAATTTGATGCTATTTTTCGACAACATTTGAACGAATGATGAATGTTAAACGTAACACAGACATCCCTGTCTGTGCTTCGCGCTATACAGACGGGAATGTCTGTGTTACGATTGGGACAAGATACAAATTCAACTTTAATTTTGTATGGTACTTGTACTTGATACTTTTGCTTGTACTGGTTTCGGCTTGTAATACAACTAAATTCTTGGAGGAAAACGAGGTGCTATTGGGCGAAAATATCATCGAATTTGACCAAGAACTCAAGTCCGAAAAACGCCGAAGACTGACCTACGAACTCTCCACCGTCAATCAACAAAAATCGAATACAAAATTTCTTGGCGTATTCCGCACCCGCCTTTGGATGTATTTTAATTCGCAGAAAGGTAAATCTACCAAATTCAAACGTTGGGTAAACCGCAGTGTAGCCGAGCCACCTTCACTTTTCAACGAAAAACAAGTCGAAAAAACGGCAGAATCCATGCAATATTATCTCAATAATAAAGGCTATTTTAATGCAGTCGTTACAGCAAGTAATAATTTGCAAACACCCGATGAAAATTCAAAAAAGAAACGACAAAAAACCGTAGATGTTACCTATATGGTCACTACGCAGAAGATTTATCGGGTCGATAGTACTTCTTTCGATATTTCACAAAATGATATTTACGAAATTATAGATTCGACTTATGATGAAACCTTTTTAAAGGAAGGCGCACCGATAGATAATAAACTATTTGACAGAGAAAAAAATCGAATCACACGCGAACTGCGTCTGCGCGGTTATGCTTTTTTCTATCCGAATTATATCAAATATCTTTCCTACGATAGCCTTGATTATCGGGCAGATGTTACCACCCGAATCCTGCCGCCGACAGACAGTACACAACACGAAGCATACACGATTGACGACATTTATATTTTCCCGGATTACTATCCCGGCAGTACCGAAATACCAACTTACGATACCCTCAAAACCGATGGTTATAATTTTGTCATCAACAAGAAAATGGGGCTTCGCAAAAAGCCGATTTTGGATGCTGTTTTTCTCAAAAAAGGCAAATTATTCAATCAAACTGACTACGATGATACCGCGCGTAAATTGGATGATTTGGGAATTTATAAATTCATTTCCGTCCAACTCGCCAAACCCAAACCCGGCAATAAAGTCGATGCCTACATCCTGCTGACGCCTCGCAAAAAAATGGAATTTGGTTATGATGTCGAAGTGAATACCAATCGTGCCTCCGTCATGGGAACGGCATTGAGCCTGAGTTATCGCAATCGAAATTTCCTGCGCGGTGCGGAGATGCTTCGGGTCAATACCAACTTCGGGTTGGATTTTCTGCTCCAACAAAGTTCAAATCAATCGCGTTTCATCGGTGTGGATTTTGGTTTGGAAGCAGAGCTTTACTTGCCCAAATTCTTAGTACCATTCAACCTGCGGGATATTACGAGGCGCAATGACCCACGCACTCGTTTTGCACTGAATTATAATTATTTCGATAGGGTACAATTTTTTAGAAGTCAATTATTTACGGCATCATTCGGTTATGAATGGAACGAGACATTCAACAAAAAACATCGCATTAATCCGGTCAATATTAATTATTTTCAATTGGGACAGGTAAGTGAAGCCTTCCAAAGCATCCTTGACAATAATGTTTATTTGCAAAATAGCTTCACCAACCAACTTTTTCCCGGCATCACTTATAATTACACTTATACCGGCAATAAAAATACGAACGGTAGTTCGTGGTTTTTCACGGGCGGAACAGAGACATCAGGCAATATCGTGGGCTTGATTGATAATTGGATTCAGCCGGAAAATGTTTTTAAACCCGGCGGAATTTCATACTCGCAATTTGCTCGTTTTGAGGCAGATGTACGATTTTACCAAGACATCACGCGGCGTAGTTCGATTGCTTCACGGCTGATGATTGGAGCCGCTTTTGATTATGGAAATTCGGAAGCCGTACCCTATGTCAAACAATTTTTTGCAGGCGGCGTGTCGGGCATACGCGCATGGCGTATTCGCAACCTTGGTCCCGGTGGTTTCCAAGACTCCGAGCCGATACAAACCCGCCAAGCCTATCAGTCAGGCGACCTTCAGTTGGAGGCAAATCTTGAATATCGTTTCCACATGTTCAGCTATCTCAAAGGCGCGCTCTTTGTGGACGCAGGTAATGTATGGCTTCGCGAAGATGACGTTGCGCGTCCCGGTGGACAGTTTTCCTCCGATTTTTACAAAAATATCGCGGTAGGCGCAGGTTTTGGGTTTCGGTTTGATTATTCCTATTTTGTCATTCGCTTGGATATGGCGTACAAACTGCGTAATCCGTTTCCCGATGAGCTGGGTAATTATAAATTTTATCCAAATGGAATACATCAAATCAGCCTTAGCGATACCGTTTATAATCTGGCAATTGGCTATCCTTTTTAATTGAAAATTGGGAATAATGGAAATTAGTTATTAGTTGATTGGTTATTAGTTTTTTTATTTTCATTAAAATTAAAAAAATATTTAACTAATTTTGTTTTATAATTATTTGATAAAAATAATGGTTCTTTATGATTTTACATGGTTGGATGACTTTCCAATGGAACATGTTTCATTGGGATGAAGACCCCCGAAAATTTTACCATGTAAAATCATAAAGAACCATTTCCTAATTTCCAAAGTCCGTTACTTGTATTTGCGATGAATAATTTGTAATTTTACTGTATATCAAAATGATATCCAAAACACATGAGTAAAGAAATAGCCAAATTAATGCGTTTCGTTTCTATGCTCTCCGATTATGGCTTCAAAATCACATTCGGAAATGAAACGAATACCCTTTTTCTGCGAAAATCTATACAAGCCCTCATCAAGTCGAACATACCGATAACTGAGGTAACTTTGAGTAGAAACGAAATAGCAGGCAAAACAGCAGAAAGTGGCGGGGGCTTGTTCGATGTTTCTTGTAAAGATGAAGAAGGTCATCAATACATTGTTGAAATGCAGTTATCTGATTTCAGCGATTTTATGAAACGCAGTACTTTCTATGCTTCGCATCGTTATGCCACAATGATAGAAAAAGGAGAGATGCGCTTCAAAAAACTTAAAAAGATATATACCATTTCGATTATTAATGGTGTACTTTTTCCCGACTCAAAGGAATATCACCATATTGGCAAGACCAAAAATCAACATGGTGAATTGATGAGCGACGAGATTACGTATGTAATTTTTGAACTTCCAAAATGGAATAAAAAAGTAGAAGAAATTAAAGACGATATAGATAAATTAATACATGTTATGAAAATGACGCATGCACTGACCGTAGAAGAAGCCTTTACTCCACCTGAATTTTGGACGGAGGAGTGGATAGATAATGCCATCCAAGCCCTAAAGTATGCCAATATGACACCTGACGAACGCGAAGTTGCCCAACGCATGATTGTGAAGGCAGTGCATCACGTAGAGATTGCCGAGGATAGAAAGCGGGCTATGAGAAGAGCAAATAAAGCAGAAAAAAGAGCAGTCGAAGCGGAACAAAAAGCAACTGAAGCGGAACGAAAAGTAACCGAAGCAGCAAAAGAAATACAACAAAAAGAAATACAAATTATCAATGCAGTTGCTAATTTGTTGAAAATTAATATGACTCCCGAAAGTATCGCCCAAATGTTTAGTATATCTTTGGAAGAAGTCCTGAAAATCAAAGAAAAATTAGACCAAACTAATTAATATCATACATGAGCGAAACAGATAGACTGCGATTGGAAGACGCCTTCTCACCGGAAGTTTGGACAGATGAAACTATAGACTATGCCGTTCATACTATCCAAACATGCACCCTGACACGAGACGAGTTGGAGAGAGTCTATCGCATGATTATAAAAGTAATACATCATGTAGAGGTAAAAAAAGATAGAAAAAGAGTTCAAAAAGAAATAGAAACAGCAAGGAAAGAAGCAGAAATAACAAGGAAAGAAATAGAAACAACAAGGGAAAAAGCAGAAATAGCAAGGGAAAAAATACAAAAAATAGAACTACAAATCACTAATAGTATTATCAAAATGCTGAAAATGAATACAACACCCCATGCTATCACTCAAATGATTGACGGTATATCATTGGAAGAAGTCCTGAAAATCAAAGAAAAATTAAATGACAGAATCTGAACACCCCGCCCAATCCTCGCCCATCATCTATCGCACCTACCTGCATCTCGGTAGCAATGTCGGCGACAGACTCGGCAATTTACTCAAAGCCAAATTCGTAATTCAACGAAAAATCGGTCATATACAATTGCTATCACAAGTCTATGAAACCGAAGCGTGGGGCAACACCAATCAATCTTCCTTCTACAACCAAGCCCTCCTCATTCGTACCGAGATGACCGCCCAACAAGTACTCGATACCATCCACGAAATCGAAAATCAACTCGGCAGACAACGCGACGAACATTGGGGACCGCGCACAATTGACATTGATATTTTATTTTTTGAACATGAAATTATGAATACCCGAAAACTCACACTTCCCCACCCGCGCCTACACGAACGCAATTTTGTTTTAGTCCCATTAGAAGAAATTGCGCCGGACTTCATTCATCCTATCTTAAATAAAAGTATAAAAGAACTCCGCGAATCCTGTCCTGACACCTTGCAAGTCACTTTGCTCATTAATTGAATATTATTTCTTCCATTATTCATGCTACACAACTACACTTTCAAATATTTTTTATTACATTTATGTGAAATATTTGAATAAACTTTGCGTCAACACTTTATTCCATTCACTCATTCAAAATTAATCATGACTGACCAAACCGTTGCCATTATTCTCGGAGGTGGTGTGGGTTCTCGCCTCTACCCGCTCACCATGGAACGCTCCAAACCGGCTGTACCCATCGCCGGGAAATATCGCCTGATTGATATTCCCATCAGCAATTGCCTCAATTCGGATATTCGAAAGATGTTTGTCTTGACGATGTTCAACTCAGCTTCCTTGAATAAACACATTAAAAATGCGTATCATTTTGATGTGTTTTCCAATGGTTTTGTGGATATTCTGGCAGCAGAACAAACGCAAGACAGCAAAGATTGGTTTCAGGGAACATCTGACGCAGTACGTCAGTCATTGCCGCGTTTGAAAAATTTGAACTACGAGTATGTTCTCATTTTATCGGGCGACCAATTGTATAATATGGACTTTGAGGCAATCATGGAATACCATATCAGCAAGCAAGCCGACCTGACGATAGCCACCATTCCGGTAGTCGCAAAAGACGCTACCAGCTTTGGTATTATGAAAGTCGATGAAGGCGGAATTATTGGTGATTTTGTCGAAAAACCTCCCGCAGATGAAGTCGAAAAGTGGAAGTCGCCGCTACCCGCCAAATATACCGACCAAGACAAACACTATCTCGCCTCTATGGGTATTTATGTATTTAATAAAAATATATTAAATCAATTATTTGACGAAAATAAACAAGCGAATGATTTTGGAAAGGAAATCATTCCGTATGCTGTCAATCAGGAAAAATACACCGTTACAAGCTATCCTTATGACGGGTATTGGGCGGATATCGGGACGATAGCTTCTTTCCTCGAAGCCAATCTCAACCTGACCGGTTTTCTACCCGAATTTCATTTATATGATAATATCAAAAAAATCTACTCACGCTCACGAATGCTTGCGCCCACGAAGTTTTTCGGTACTAAAGTAACACACGGTTTGGTGTCAGACGGATGTATTATTCATGCTGCGGAAATCTCCCGTGCGGTAGTCGGCATACGCTCCCGCATTGGTCAAGGAACAGTTATTCGCGACTCTATTGTCATGGGCAATGACTACTACCAAACTGTAAATGACATCGAACAACTTCCTGATAATGAATTACTTGGCATAGGAAATAATTGCTTCATTCAAAATACCATTATTGATAAAAATGCACGAGTCGGGCATAATGTACGCATCATTGGCGGTCCGGGATTAGCGGATGCAGAGACGGACACGCACTGTATTCGCGATGGTATTATTATTCTTAAAAAAGGTGCGGTGATTGAGAGTGATGCGGTGATTGGTTTATCTTTGTGAGTTCGTTACTCGTTACTCGTTTTGTAAAATCATTTTGTATGAAAAATTACATTATCTTTTTTCTATTATTTGTGTTCATAAGTTGTTCTGATGCTGCACTAAAGGAAGAACTCAACAAGACCAAAGCCGACCTTAAAGCTGCTCAAACCACTATCAGCGAATTGAAAACCCAAATTGAGCCGGAAGGTGAACTTGTTCACATCGTCCTGTTTCGTCTTAAATCTGATGCAGACCAAGCCCGGCTCGTTTCAGAAGTTATGAAATTAGAAGGCATCGAAGGTTTGATGGATTTGCAAGTCGGACCGTTTGAGGACTTGGGAGACAAACGCGCGCTGTCAGAATATGCCATGATAATGGAAATGTCTTTTGAAAATAAAGCCGCTTACCAAAAATATCAAGCACATCCGCTACATCTGACTTTGAAAGAAAACTTAAAATCGCTGATGGCGAGTCCGCCTGCGACTTATGATTATTTGAAGAAATGAGAGGAGAGAGGAGAGACAAGAGACAAGAGAGGAGAGAGGAGAGACCAGAGACGTGAAATGAATAAGCATCTTTAATATCTTCTCTCATGTCTCTCCTCTCACGTCTCTCGTCTCATCTCTCTCGTCTCATTTTTCTCCATAACATTTTCTTAAAATTTCTTCTGCTTTTTTGCCTTGCGGGGTGTAGTCGCGGTCGTTATATCCTTCGCCGCCTTCGCCGTTTGGAAACCACTTCCAGAGGAAGCCACCGTGCCACCAATCGTACTGTTTAAATTCGGTGAGTAGAGCTTCGATGGCATTGGCTTGGGCTTGTTCGTTACGAGGCAAGCGTTTGATTTTGGCTTCGAGTTCCCAAGTGTTGTGAGCGCAGCCATCAACGGTGAGATAGCCGTATTCCGTAAAAATAATCGGTTTGTTTTGTTCACAGGCAAATTTTTCCATTTTGCGGACATAGGGCTGCCATGCTTTCCGTAAGTCCTTGATTGATGGAGTTTTACTTTTATCCAATGGAAAATAGGTATTGATGCCTATATAATCCATTTCTTGCCAAAAAGGTATATTTTCATAATCATCCCAATTGGCGGCATAAATCAATTTCCCTGTATAAATGTCGCGTACTTTTCGGATGAGTTGTTGCCAAAATTGAGGGCGTTGAGCCGTAGATTTGGCGAACTCTGTACCAATGCAGAACATTTCAACATCCAGTGAATCCGCAAGCTGCGCCATTGTGAGTATGTATTTTTCGTAGTCTGTTTCCCATTTTTCCCATTTTTCATTGGTCTTGTATTCCAAATCGCCTACCCAGCTACCGGGTATATACACTTGAGGTTTGAGCATCACTTTGAGTTGTGCTGCATGTGCGGATTCGATGGTGTGTGCCACGCCTTCAATTTTTTCGCCCCACCATTGCCAATCAATATTGAAGGAAACATGCGCTTTACCCTGTCGCGTAAATCCATATGGAATGACGGCTATCCAATCGGCATTGACCGCTTTCACAGCAGGCATAGGGTCGGCAGGAAATGGGTTGGGCGGTGCGGTGAAGCTGAGTCCTCTCATGCGAGCTTCGGACTGCCATTCGCATTTAGATGGAGACGGAAGCGTAGTACAGGTATTGGAACATAAAAAACAGAGCAGCAAAAACAGTAGGACGAGTCTTTTCATGCTTAAAATTAGTAAAATGTTCCGAATTATGCCTTATTATTTTCTCAAAATATACAGTAAATTTATTTTACTAAATATTATTTTCTTAAAAAAATGTATTTAAAATTGCTATTTTTCTAAAAATAAAATAAAATCCTTAAAAAATTTGCACTAAAATACTTTTTTCCTTTATCTTTGTCATGTAATGAAAAGGCAAAAAGCTGCTTTATTGTATTACAAACAAAATACAGACAAGAATGTCTGTGTTACGAATACTGTGAGGTGATGAAATCGGCAGACATGCCCTCCTGTCTCGAGGGTGGAGAATTTGGGATAAACGTGGCATAATGGGTTGACCACTAAGTTGATTATGTGTTATGGCTAACCACTCCGTGAAGGTTCGAATCCTTCTCTCACAGCTGATACCAAGGCGAATATAAAGCGAGAATTACGAAAGTAGTTCTCGCTTTTTTATTTAGTTGATAGTTCGTAGTTCATGGTTCATAGTTCATAGTTCATAGTTCATAGTTCGTAGTTCGTAGTTCGTAGTGCATAGTTGATAGTTCATAGTGCATAGTTGATAGTTGATAGTTGTAAACGATTATTTTTTTGTGAAACAAAAAATACTACGAACTATGAACTATGAACTACGAACTATCAACTAAAACAAAACCCTTTCTATCAGCGCATTGACTTCCTCTGAACGTGTGCCCACCATATAGTGCGAACCGCCATTTACCACGAGGTCTGCTTTTACGTATTTGTAGGGCAATACCTTATCTCGTGTACCATGAATGTGGGTGATATTATCGTGAATGGTTTCGTTTTGCCAACGCGTAACTGCTGTAGCCGCCCATTTCAAAAATGTACCGTCCACAGTGGCTACCATTTCATCAAAAATTATTTTCATTTCCGGCGGCATGTCGCCCATGCGTTGATTATAGATTTGTATAGCTCTGCGAATCACGGAAATAGGCGCGAGACTTGCACCACCAAGATATTTTCCAAGTAAAATTTGTGGTGGAAGTTCGCTGCGCGTTTTGCAGCTTGAAACGAGGATAATTTTTTCGGGTTGAATGTATTTTGCGATTTCCATACACATCATCCCGCCCAACGAAACCCCCATTATCGAAAAAGGCTCAGAGACATCTAATATCCCTGCCATTCGTCCGGCATAGTGGTTCATTGTTTCATCTTTCAAGGGCGGTAGCCATTCAGGGATGCGAAGTTCGCAATCAAGGTCGGTCTGCAAATCAAACATCCGGCGGTCTGTCCCCAATCCGGGAAAGGCATAAACTATCATTGAACGAGTTGTTGTGTTGTCGAGTTGAAGAGTTGATGTGCAAAAGTAGGCTATCCGTCTAAGCTTGCTTGCAAGATATTACTCGTCTGACGAAGGTTTTTGTGAAATGTAGTGATTTGTCTCATAAAATATTCGCACTGAATAAAGGGATTCGTCTGACGAGTATTCGCTTAGGCAAACTTAGACGGA
>CALHBW010000048.1 GCA_937930625.1 uncultured Saprospiraceae bacterium
TGCAAGGTGATTGCCGTCTTGCTCAAATTCGCCGATGGCGGTATATGGGTCGTCATCTTCCGAAAAAACGACTGCCCAATCGCCGTTTACATCAATTTTGGGTGTTTTGCGGAGTGTTGTAAAACGATATTTTTCGCCATGTCTTGCCACGAATGGAATACGGTAATTTTCGCGGGTTTCTACGACCCACTCACCTTCCATGACGCGTTCCTCGTAAATCGCTTTGATATATGATTCGTAGTGCGGAAAACGGATAATCAAAGTATCTTGTCCCGTTGAAGGATTTCTGCCTACGATGATGTCTTCGGGCTTTACACGAATGCGCTCTTCGCCGTTGATGATGTCAATATGGAAGCGGTCTTCGTCCTCATATTTCACCTCAAAAAGAAAAGGTAATTCGCCGTCTGTCACCTCGTCAATTTGGTATTTCTCACTGCGGTCGCGCGGTACAAATTCTTTCTTTCCTTGCTTATCATCTACCAATTGCAAAGTAGCCCGCCAATAGCCGGGCGCAACGTATTTATGCGGATTTTGCATCACACATCCTGTAAATTGCATTAGTAAATAAACGATTGAAAACAAAGAAATTATATAACGCATAGCCTAAATTAATTTTGAATTTTGAATGAATGAATTTTGAATGGCACAACATGCTGTAAAACAACGTTTTACAGCATTGAATAATCACATTCATACGCTTTAGAGAGGTTAATTTTTTCGTAAACGACAAAACTAAGAAATTAAATACCTCTAAAACTGTATTTTTGTGCCGAATTTGTAATTTCCCGGCGAATTGCTCAATGCCAAAACATTGTAGCATTATCGCATTTCAACATTGTCGCATTAATATGACCATGACTCAATCAACAAAAATGACGGACTTCCTGTTCATGCTTGGCATTGCCGGTGCGGTGTTGGGTGCGGCGGCGGATGTGCTGTTATTGTATATTCCGGATGCGGATTTGTTGGATAGGTCGTATGCTTATCTCAAGGAAATACCATACGAGGGACTTGTCTGGGGGCATTTTCTCGGTATTTTTGCCATTCCTCTGACATTAGCAGGGTATCGCATGGTTTGTCATGCGCTCGAACCAATGGGGGGAAATGTAGCATGGGGGGTCTTTGGAGTAGTAGTTTTGATGTTTTTTGCGGGGGTATGTTATCATGGGAGTTTGATATTCGTTGCACAGGCATTGAAAGATGGACAAAGCATTGAAAGTCTGCGGGTTTACTTTGAACCGTTGGGGGCTGTGTTGGTATTTGGTTTTGCGGCATTATCCCTCACATTGATGGTATTGATTTTGTCTTTGAAAACCCGCTTTCCACGATGGGTGGCTTTGTTTAATCCTTTGTTTATATATCTCCTTTTTGTGGCAGCTTATTTTAGCATTCCGCAAGTTGGCAACATCCTGCTACTTGCCGGATTTAATCTGGCAAACGCACTGTTTTTATTCGTTTCATGGATAGCTTTGCGTAAAAAAAATCTTTTATAAATAATGGTTAATGGTTAATGATTAATGGTTAATACTTTGATTTTCGCTACGCGAAAATTACTCTATTACTCATTAATCATTAACCATTAACCATTAACCATTAAAATTATGATACAACAACATTTTGCCTTGCTGACCTTTGCAATCTGCTTTTTGGCGGTCAGTGCTTTTGCACAAAAAAACACGACTATCCAACCTCAGGTAAAGCAGGTCAAAACCGTAGAGCAGCCTCAATCGACGGTCATCATGCACACTGCTAAAAAAGAGATTACACCACTTTATCAACAAGTCACCAAGTCTGAGACTGATGCCCAAAATAAACAAACTAACCAACCTAAATTAGCTGCCCAACCCAGCTTTGGTAGTGTTGCACGACCTAATATTTACAAAAATATAGATGCTAATATTGAGGCATTAGAACAAAAAATAACCAATATAGAAGCTGATTCAAATCACGATGAATCTACCCTTATAAAATATCGCGCAACTTTGGAACGCCTGAAAGAAATTAAGGCAGAAAAACCTGATAATCAGTAAAATATAAAATCCAATCCCGATAGCCATTGTGGACAAATTCTAATAAGAATTATCCGAAACACAATTGTATTGGAGCTTGGAATTTGTTTTTTGAATTTTTCAGTTGCTAATAATAGTCCACTTCTGCCCTGTATCAAATCAATAATGTTTTTCCATGAAAAAATACGTCTTTTCATTTGTCATTATAGTTACCCTTATATTCCCTGCGCTGCTCTCTGCACAAGGTGCTATTTGTAGTGAAGTGCAGCCTTTCTGTACGGATTTTGGCGCATCATTTCCGGCAAGTACCAATACGACAGCCGAGCCGGGCAATCAGTATGGTTGTTTAGCGTCACAACCCAACCCCGCTTGGTATTATCTACAAATAGACAGTCCGGGTTACTTGGAAATTACCTTGACCAATTCCAATAATGTCGATGTTGACTTTATTGTTTATGGTCCTTATCCGAATATTCAGACGGCGCAAGCAAACTGTGGCTCTTTTCAAGCGCAGGAAACCGGCTGCTCTTTTGGTGGAACATGCCCCAATGGTGTGCCCTGCGATTTCTTTAATGGCTGTGTCAATGGTGATGGTGTAGATTGTAGTTACGACCCGCAGGCAGTAGAGGTCGCGGATATTCCTGACGCTCAACCGGGCGAAGTATATGTGTTTTTGATTACCAATTTTTCGGGACAACCTACCGAAATCTTCGTTAATCAAACAAGTGGTAGTGCGAGTACTGACTGTTCTATTGTCGAATGTCG
>CALHBW010000049.1 GCA_937930625.1 uncultured Saprospiraceae bacterium
CATCAAAATATACGAAATCAAAAAACCACTCAACACAAAGAAAAATACCACACCAATATCACCACTACCATCAAAGAGTCTTAAAACAGGAAAATTCGCCAAAGGAAGGTGGGAAAGAAAAACCAAAAAGAAGGCGAGAAATCGCAGGGCATCGAATGTCTCAAAATATCGCCTTTTTAAGTTTAAGCTCAAGTTTAAGTCTAAGTTTAAAATTAAAACAGCCGCAACGAAAACGTTGCGGCTGCATTTATAAGTTGAGGATTAAGATTAAAAAAATATTAATCATTAATCGTTATACATTAATCATTATTCAATTTCCTGCAATCAATTTGGCAATAGGACCAACGATACACGAGCCTATTACCGACCAAAACAACACTCCACCTACAAGAAAGGCGAATGCTCTTGTTTTGTTTTTGTAAATCGTAGCGGCGATAATCGCCCCCACAGGCACAGAAATCAATGGAGGTGTAATAAACGCCAAACCATACAAACCAAATCGCTGCTTGATTCGGACAATGAATCGGTTGGTTCGGGTAAACTTGCGTGGTGTGATGCCGCGTTTTTTCAAAAACCACAAGTAGGCTTTTTTTGCCGAACTCGCAAAATACATAAAGAAAAACACACCTGCAACACCACCAATAGCGGTGTATAAAATCACTTCAAGCATCCCAAATCCGGCAGCAAAACCCGTAGGTACGCCTACCAATGTATGCTTCAAAGTTGAAATTAACATGACCCCCAATGCTTCCCAAAACTCCACCATAATTGTTTTAAAATGAGTAGATGAATAAATGACGAAATGAGTGAATGTTTTTCAACAACTATATTTCAAATTTACTCATCTATCCATTTACTAATTGTGTTCAATAATATCGTTAATAACATGTAGTGCTTCCTCTACATATACGTCTTTTTGTAGATTTTCGTGCCATTCTTCGACACGCGCGAGTTGTGCAGAGTCCGCTTCTACTGTAGGTATTACAAAACTTGGTGTTGTGACTGCCAAGCCTTCAATTTCTTCATCGCCTAAATCTTCGTACTTTTTATTTTTCGCTTCCGAATCTGCTTCGTATTTTCTGAAATTCTCTAAATTCAAATTATCGTTCGGATTGTCGCGTTCTTCTTTAAGTAACTTCGCGCGCTCATCGATAAGTACAAATGTTTCATTATTTTTAACGCGTAAAGCACTCATTTGTTTAATTTTATCGATATTATTTATGGTAAATGCTGTATTATAATCTACCGGCTCAATCACATCCCAAGCCATTGGGTAATCTTGTTCTTTCTCGCCTGTATCAATATAATCGTAACGATATGGCAGCGCAATATCCGGCGCAACACCTTTCAGTTGAGTTGTTTTACCATTGACACGATAGAATTTTTGCGTTGTCATCTTCACTGAACCCAATGGACGAACATCTGCCATCACCGCAGGTACGGTACGGTCAAGATTGATGAATCGTTGCACTGTTCCTTTCCCGAAAGAATTGCTACCAACAACTACTGCACGACCATAATCTTGCATGGCTGCCGCGAGGATTTCGGAAGCAGATGCACTTCCTGAATTTATCATAATCACCAAAGGACCGTCATAAGTCACTTTCGGGTCTTTATCTCGCAAGATACGCGGGTCAGCATCTTTACTTTTTACCTGTACGATTGGTCCTTTTTCAATAAACAAACCGGACATATCCACGACTTCATTGAGCGAACCACCGCCATTATTTCTCAAATCTAAAATCACACCCGACACGCCTTCTTCTATCAAACTTTTAAGTTCTTTATCTACGTCTTCGGCGCAGTTTCTACCGCCTGTTTTTGTGAAATCAGCATAGAATTGTGGCAAGTTGATTAAGCCGACTTTGTAGTCTGTGCCTTCAGTTTGTAATATTGTTGATTTGGCATAAGACTCTTCCAATACCACGATGTCGCGGATAATCGGAATGACCTTCGTAGAGCCATCTACCTTCTTGACAGTCAGGCGAACTTCTGTTCCTTTCTTACCACGAATGAGGCGTACAGCATCATCCAAGCGCATACCGACCACATCTACGGGTTCTTCCTCGCCTTGTGCTACGGCTGTGATGATATCCTTAGCTTCGAGTTCTTTTTGTCGCCACGAAGCACTGCCCGGTACGATTCGGATGACTTTTATATCGCCATCTTCTACACGCAATTGCGCGCCAATACCTTCCAAGCGTCCCGAAATTCGAATATCAAAATCTTCTTTATCTTTTGGTGGGAAATAATTGGTATGCGGGTCAAATGAAGAGGTGACTGCATTGACGTAAGTCTCCAAGCGGTCGCTACGACGGAGTTTAGAAAGTCGCTCAAACCAATCGTCGTGTACCTTCAATTCGTCTTTGCGCGCCTTAGCTTCGAGTTCTTCAAAAGTCATATCAAGGACATCCTTCTCGTCGTCGTCTTTCTTCTTTTTTTCTTCTTTTTCGTCCTCTTCCAATTCGCCGGCAGCCGCTTTCTCCTGTTTTTTCAAATTACCGACTATTCTGTCGAGTACCCGATATTTGAGTGCTTTGCGCCAGTAGTCTTTGAGTTGCGTTTCGTCTTTGGCGTATTCAACTTTTTCTTCGTCAAATTCAAAACGCTCGTCTATGGTAAAATCAAAAGGCTTGTCGAGAATTTCCTTGTACATGCCTTCAATTTGGTTGATACGATTATTGAGCAAATCATGTGAGAGTTCAAAAAACTCAAAATTGCCTTCGCTCACTTGGTCGTCGATTTGGTGTTTATATTGTTCAAGTTGAGTTACGTCATCTATAGTGAAAAAACGTTTTGTACCATCCAAACTTTCTAAGTACAATTTAAAGGCACGCTCTGAGAAATCGTCATCAATTTCAAGTGGCTCGTAATGCAATTTATTCATACTACTAAGTATAGATTGCATCAATACTTCATCTTTATCACCGTCACTACCGGGCAATTTGAACGCCCAAATTGCAACTAACAAAATTAAAGCAAGAAATAGAAACCCTCTGATTTTCATAAAATATATTTTTCTAAATAAAGTCATTAGGAATAGATATCTATTTGGATTCCATTCCTCATCTAAAATAACGTTTTTTTATTTTATAAAGATACGTTAATTTCGATAAATAGTTAGGTCAATTATGATTATTGATGTAGTTTAACGTATGTTTAACCCCACAATTATAATTTTTGCTTGGCACGGGTATATTTTAAATGACAAATTTCAAGCCGTTTTTGTTTAATGCCTCAATTGTGAAGTCTTATACAATTTGACTTTAGAGGGGGGAAGATTTACTCATTTCGTCATTTATTCATCTACTCATTTTTTAGGCAACAATGCATTATGAAAAACTCACTGACGAAAAAAAATCATCTAAAAAAATTCTTGTTTTTCCTGCTACTCATCGTGGGGTTTGCGCGCCTTGATGCCCAGACTATTTTTCCTCTGCTCTCTCCTCCAAATTTGCTTAATCAAATTGAAAAATTAGAGCATGTAATTGATGCAAGGCAATTGGAAAAATATGTAATTGAAATCAGATTCAAACAACCATTAGACCATGATAATCTCACGGGTGCATCTTTCGCACAACGCATTTTTTTGACGCATAAGGGCTTTGATGAACCGATGGTCATGGTCACAGAAGGCTATGCTGCAGCACAAAACAAAGCTTGCGAACTAAGTACTTTACTTTCTGCAAATCAATTGATTGTAGAACATCGCTATTTCGGAAAATCTACACCCAAAACAAAAGATTGGCAATATCTCACTACTCGACAAGCCGCTGCAGACCACCATCGCATCATAGAGAGTTTTAAAGAATTATATACCCAAAAATGGCTCACCACAGGCATTAGTAAAGGCGGACAAACGGCTATTTATCACCGCTATTATTACCCTGATGATGTGGATGTGACAGTGCCTTATGTTGCGCCCTTAAATTTTGAAATAGAAGACCCGCGCCTGACCAAATTTTTGAATGATGTGGGGTCGGCGAGTTGTCGGAAAAAGATATTTGAGTACCAGCGTCGTTTGCTCGAAAGGCGTGAGGAACTATTGCCTTTGATGAAATGGTATTGTATCGGTAAGGGACAAAAATTTACTATCGGGCGCGAGGCGGCGTTTGAATATGCGGTGTTGGAATATTCTTTTTCATTTTGGCAATGGGGAAAAGACTGTCGCGATATTCCTAGGGCTACGGCTTCCAATGATGAGATGTTCCAGCATTTGATTGATGTGGTAGGCTTTGACCTATACTCGGATAAAGGTGTGGCATATTACGCGCCGTTTTTCTATCAGGCAATGACAGAGTTGGGTTATTATGGGTATGACATCACAGGTTTTCGGCATTTGTTAAAAGCTGCACCTCAACCGACTAATTCGATTTTTTCTCCCGTGACTAATGTGTCATTCAATGCTAAACTCAACCAAGATGTCCGAAAATGGATACGTAAATCCGGTGACAAGATACTCTATATTTATGGCGAATTGGATGCTTGGTCAGCTACTGCCATCAATCCATCTTCCAAAACAGATGCCCTCAGAATTGTCATGAAAAACCGCGCTCACCACGATGCCCGCATCAAAAACATGACACTTGCCGACAAGCAAAAAACAATCGCAACTTTACAACGATGGCTTTATTAATGATTAATGTATAACGATTAATGATTAATTTTGAAATAAATTTATTTCAAAAATTTTTTGAAAAAAAAAGCGTATTATTTTTTTAATTAATGAAAAAATAAATTTATTAACCATTAACCATTAACCATTAACCATTAACCATTAACCATTAACCATTAACCATTAACCATTAACCATTAACCATTAACCATTAACCATTAACCATT
>CALHBW010000050.1 GCA_937930625.1 uncultured Saprospiraceae bacterium
CTCTGCGTACTCTGCGTGAATCAGCATTTTCCGAAATTTACCCCGTTTACAGTATAAAATTGAAATTTGGGTTAGTCTGCCATATAATTTTTATTGTACTACTAAAACAAATTAAAATGCCCCTAATATTTTACACACTCAGATGATTTCATTGAACAAAAACCCAAATTTCGTACCTTTGCATCATGGAAGGCTTGAAAGTATTATATGAAGACAACCATCTAATTGCGGTATATAAGCAAGCGGGATGGTTGGTACATGGCGACATTACGGGCGATGTGCCATTGGTGGAGATGACCAAAAGATACATCGAAATTCGCTATAACAAACCCGGTAAGGCATTTTTGGGTGTGATGCACCGACTTGACCGTCCGGTGAGTGGCTTGGTCTTGTTTGCGCGTACCAGTAAGGGATTGCGGCGGATGAATGACCTATTCCGCGAACGCAAAATCAAGAAAAAATATTGGGCAATCACCAATGAACGTCCGGCGGAATTTTCGGGGCAATTGAAGCACTGGATTACGAAAAATGTGGAGCGCAATCAAGCGAAAGCTTCCAATAAGAAAATGCCTCATTCAAAAGAAGGTATTCTCAATTACCACCTCAACGCATCTATCGACAATCACCACCTCATCGCCGTAGAACCATTGACGGGCAGACCGCATCAGATTCGGGTGCAATTGATGAAAATGGGGACACCCATTCGAGGAGATATTAAGTATAATTCACTCATCGCCAATGAAGACGGGCGAATACATCTTCATGCGTATTCCCTTGAATTTGAGCATCCTGTGAAGAAAACACCCGTTAAAATTATCGCACCACCACCCGACGAACAGGTTTGGAATAAATTCAGGCACCACACTGAGGATTTCTTAATGTTGGATGAGTGAGTGATAATGAGTGAGTGATAATGAGTGAATTTTGAATGAGCGAATGAGTGAATGATAATGCGATAATGCGATAATGCGATAATGTTTTTAATATCAACACATTCAAAATTCACTCATTAATAAATTATGAAAAAACTAATAGAAGGTATTGATTACTACGTGAATGAAGCGGGTTTGTATGTTTTTACGGAAAAATACTTGCGTGAACGTGGTTATTGCTGTAAAAATGGGTGTAAACATTGTCCTTACGGTTATAAAAAAAATGCCCAACGTAGAGAAAATTCATGAATTTTCTCTACGTTGTTCTTTACTTAGTCAATCCCGAAATCTTCGTAAATCACTCTCCTTAAATGTCCATTCGGGCGTATATAATTCTCCTTTAAAATTGGCTGAATACCAGGGACTTAAATCCCGATTCATTGGGTTTTTGAGGATGTGCATATCTTGTGCGGGCATGTAGCTTTGGGCGAGCATAAAGAGCTTTTCGCCTGTCTCGGTGTCCGTCGTCATATCTACCACGATAACGGCATGACCGGGAAATCCACCTTGAATAAATACATCGCCTATTTGCATATCATTTATCGGAATATTTTGCAATTCTTTTTCGAGCGAATAGGTGCCTGCATAATTAAAAATGGCTTGCATGTAGCGTTTGAAATTTTTGTACGAATTATCGCTCGTATTGGTACGCGATGAAAAAGATACATTATTGCCCAAAACGCGCGGTTTTTTGCCATATCGCCAATCTTCAAAACTTACCTTATCACCACTCGTATAATTAAAATGTATTTGTTCAAATTGTTGTAAACCATAATGATATTCGGCTTTGAGGCGCATCACTGCATCGGCGCATTGCTGGAGGTCGCGCGTGCCTGTGTCGATATTGATGACGGCGAAATGTGCATTTTGATTGTGTTTTTGTTTGCCATTATGCAGCATAACTTTTGTACCTTCGGGCTGCAAAGGTAAGTGTCGCAACCAATCTCCAAAGGAATTTTTAGCGACCTTTGTGCGTTGATAATTGGTGGGGGCGGGGATGCGATTTACCAGCGCATTTTCAGGCGAAAATTCCGATAACCAGCTATATACATTATGCGTACTTTTATCCGAAACCGACTGAACAGAACGTTTGGAGGGTAGGGGAGAGGTGGCAGCAAAATTTGATTTTGGAGTAGAAGTAGCATTATTTTCTTGCGTGGCAACATCGCATGATACCATTGAAATTAACAAGAAAACAATCGCGATAAAATTGTTTTTTCTCAATAAATTCATTTTATATATTTTGTGAATTATTATTTATAGTAAATTTACTTTGAGGTAATTGTGTGTTTTTTATTCATTCAAAAAACACTTATTTACTTATTATAAATAAAAATCGTACCATGTTTTTTGTACTTTCTAAAACGTTGTTTTTTCTGCTTACACCTATCAACTGGATAGTTGGGCTTTTATTGTATGCCTTCTTTGGGAAGCATGAAAAACGCACTCGTCGCGCTTTCAAATGGGGTTTGATTTTATTGATTGTTTTATCGAATCCGTTTTTGAGTAATGTGGTATTTAAATGGTGGGAACGCGAGGCAATTCCGATTAGCGAATTGGACGGCGTGTATGATATTGCCATCGTTTTAGGCGGTTTTGCTGATGTGAATGAGTACCCGCGCGACCGTCTTCACTTCGGTGAAGCTGCTGACCGACTCACCAACGCCATTGAACTTTATGAAACAGGAAAAGTGCGTAAAATATTGGTCACAAGCGGCTCGGCGATGGTTGTAGGCGAGAAAGTAAGTGAAGGGAAAATTACCGGAGAATTTCTTGACCGTATCGGTATTCCCAAGTCAGATTTTATCATTGAACCCGACTCGCGAAATACCCACGAAAATGCGATTTATACCGCCAAAATTCTCCGCGAAAAATACCCCGACGCGCGTTGTCTGCTAATAACTTCCGGCTTTCATTTTCCGCGTGCCGGACGTGCTTTTCGCAAGGCAGGAGTTGAGTACACCGCCTTTGCCACCGATATTCTTTCCAACCCCATCAAATGGACGCCACAACATCTCATTTTACCCAACGCACACAGCTTGACCATCTGGCAAATGCTGATTAAAGAATGGGTAGGTTTGGCAGCGTACAAAGTGCTTGGGTATGCGTGAGTCGGGTTGCGAATTAGAAGACTTTTAATCCGCAATCTGCCACCCGTTCACTCACAAGTAAGGTCAAACATTTGTTCAATATCAGCTACATAAAGTTGGTCGATATATGCGCCGCTTGGGTTGCCGCGAATGTAGTTTTGGTATAATAATGCTTTTTTGAACTGCTTGCAAGCCAATGAGTTATCGCCTTTTTTGTGATAAATAATTCCTTTGCGATAATAGGCTTCGGGACATTTCTCCCATTTGCGAATAATGGTGTCAAAATCCTTCAATGCACTTTCAAAATCTCCGACATTAGTCTTGGCAATCCCGCGATACATAAAGGTGTACAAATCCACACCATCCTCGCCGAATTTATCAATGTAATTATTAAAAGTGCTGATAGCTTTTTCGTAATTTTCCATTTCTTTATACGCGATGGCTACGCGCTCATACGCGCTGCCGGGAACGATGATGTCAACGTGATTGTCATATTCAATAGCAGTTTTGAAATGCCCAATAGCTGCTTCGTAATCTCCGAAAGATGAAAGTTTTATGTAGCCCAGATAATTGGCATACATATACGGGTCGAGTTCGGCGGCATGTTCCATGAGTTTTATACCTTTGGTGTAATTGTTTTCCCGAACCAATTGAAGTCCTTTGCGATAATACGGAAAAGCCTCATCCGGATGTTCGGTGATGACACTATCCAAAACGGCATACCAATTTGAAGAACCATAGGCTTCTTGTTCGAGTCGTTCGCGTACAAAATCATCATTGTATGCTGTTTGTTTTTTGCAAGAAAAAAATAAAATTATACAGAATAATAAAAAATAATGTATAAAGAAATGCTTCATAAAATAACCTTTATTTGACCGTTTGTTATTCGGAAATTTATATCGGTTTGGGCATCACGCGGAACGCCATCTGACTCGTGAGGAATCCATTGGGGAATAGACTTTGCTATATCAAGTATTTGTTGGGTGACATCTTCATGGAATTGATGAGTCTCATAATTTTTGTTGATTTCAACGACTCTAAATTCTCCGGTTTCTCCTGTACAGTTAATCGTAAATTCGACAACAACAAAGCCATTTTCGTTTGATGTGTTTTTTGTTATTTGATAATTATTATAAAAATAATTTTTGAGCGCATTACCGCCACCTTCATATAAATTGCCTGTGTTGCCAATTTTACTGATTCCGTACATACTACATCGTTGGAAACCTCTGTTTTTCAGTGAATTATCAAGGTCTATTGCATCGTTTTGTTTGGTGTAAATGAGGTTATCTTTTCCGGTTTCATTCCAGATAGAAAGGTGGAGTTGGTCATCATTTGCTGTTACGATTTGCATGGCGCGTGCTGCATATTTTTCGCAATCAGTATGGTTTCCGGTTTGGTATAAAAAGGCATAATTATCGTATTTTTCGATATTCCAACAACGAATTTCTGTTAGTTTTTTTTCGGAGAATGTATATAGTCTTTCATCGTCAAAATGCAAGGCTTTGTCCCCGCTTACCCAAGAAGTATTACGCAGAAAAGTGTAAAGCTCACCTTCGTCTTTCTCAATAGAAACCGCTTGAATTTTCCTAAATAAATAATTGTAAAAATTTTCTGTTTGGAGTACGTTTTTATCACATTTAATTAGGTTGTAGTGCAAAGTATCTACCGTAAGTATATTTCCGCTTAATGCCCAATTATAGTGTTTTGCATCTTCGCCGAGTCGCTTGGCTGTCATTGTGCCATCGGTACGAAAATCATTAATAATGGGTAGCGGAAAATTAGGATTATACTCAATATGTACCCCCAACCACAAGCCATATAATTGACTTTTGTGATAAGACATTAACCGACATTGCCAACAAAAAAACATTAATATTGTTAAAATGATGATATATAATGATATTCGGTAAAAAAGGTGCATGGTTATAATTTGTGATCTATTGATTACGACACATAACGCTCAAACAGTTAGATTGATACAGACTTCTGCAAAAATAAGTCACAATATAATATATAGAAATTTGTAAGCGAGTTTAACAGAAACGTAACAAAATAGCAACTCGTAGTTCATATTTCATTAAAAAACAGAAAAAGAAAGAACTATTTATGTCGTATAATTGTTTACAGAAAATAGCATCTAAAAACATAAAACCATGAGTAGAAACGACAGAAAACAAATCGCGGAAGACACGCTACAAATACTGGAACAAGGATATTTCGTAACTCCTTCAAACAACACTATCACCATCAAGGAAGTGCAAGCTGAATGTGAAGCAAATACAAAGGTGTATAGTCCCGAAGTATCTGATGATTTACTTCAAAACAGAGTAGCAAATCCACTTGACATTCCTACAAAAATATCGGTCACAAATCAGACAACACTTGACGCTACACGAGATTTAATCAAAGCAGGAAATGAGGATGTATTATGCCTCAATTTTGCTTCGGCTAAAAATCCGGGCGGTGGTTTTCTTGGTGGTAGTCAGGCACAAGAAGAAAGTATTGCACGAGCTACGGGCTTGTACAAGAGCTTGTTACGAGCAGATGCCTACTATGAAACAAATCGCAATACGAAGTCATGTTTTTATACGGATTACATGATTTATAGTCCGGGTGTACCAATTTTCAAGGATGAGGAAGGGAAGAATTTGGAGGAATTGGTATCTTGTAGTATCATCACTGCTCCGGCGGTGAATACGGGCGTAGTCAAACGAAAAGAACCGCATCGGCTTTCTGAAATTGAATCGGTTATGAAACGCAGAATTGCGAAAGTATTGGCGATTTCGTTGGCGCATGGACATCGCTGTGTGGTTTTAGGAGCTTGGGGCTGCGGCGTTTTTCAGAATGACCCGATAGATATGGCGAGGTATTTTCGAGAGGTGATTGAGGAGCAATTTAAAAGTGAATTTAGGGAAATTGTATTCGCCATTTATGCGCGAAATGAGCGATTTATTAATCCGTTTTATGAAGAATTTTCTAATTATTTGAAATAATGTTTTTTATTTAAATCCATAAACATCTTACTATGAGTTACTCTGATGAAATTTTAGATTTTCAAGAAGATAAGTACCAAGACCCAGAGCTTTATCTGGCAAGTACAGGATTGCGTTTCGCCAACTACATATTAGATAGAATTGGTATGTATATCTGCCTATTTGCATTCTTTCTTCTTATTGACCTTTTAGGAGGTACATCCTTAGAAAGTGACGACCCTTCAGGTATTGAAGTGATTTTGATGTTTGCCATTATGCTTGGGTATTGGGTCATCCCCGAATATGTATGGGGAAAAACCCCGGCAAAATTTCTGACCCGGACAAGGGTAGTAACAGTAAAAGGAGAAAAACCTACTTTTATGACTATTGTAGGTCGTACTTTGTGTCGATTGATTCCGTTTGAGCCTTTTTCTTTTTTGGGAAACAAACCCGTGGGATGGCACGATAGCATTCCCAAAACAAGGGTAGTTACAAACGATTATAAAGTACGTGAAGATTATTATTAAATCATGTGGACAGCAAAAACAACACAAGAGAATGACCGCGTAAGCAAATATCACTTCACGGAAAATGACAAAATATTAAGTTTTCGTGAGGTGATTGATTTGATGCAAAACTCGCTGAAATTCAGGCAGTTTCTTACGGATGTTTTGAGAGAAAGTCCATACGCAGGTTATTTTTGGGAGGTAAAACCTGTTATGGAAAACCGACTGGATGAGGATTTTGAGTTTGTGTTGGTCAATGCCGAAATTTTTACACAATTACAGCCGGAGAAGGAGGATTTTGAGCAATATTTTGAGCGAGGCAAATCCGTAGTAGCGTTCCCGAATCTAGGTAGGGACGCACAGTTGATTGCACCAACTAATATTGTAGAAGATGAGTGCTACACGCATTTAGCCACATTCGTCAGAAATGCGCCGGAGGGGCAAGTAGAGCAATTTTGGAAGAGGGTGGGAGAGGAGTATGAAGCTGCGATTGACGATACACCGCATTGGTTGAGCACCTCCGGGCTTGGCGTGTATTGGCTACATGTACGGGTGGATACGCGACCTAAATATTATCAGTATAAACCGTATCAATATGTTCGCCAAATTGAAAATTGATAATTAATTTATTTTTTATTTCATAAAAAACTAAAAATTAAATAATTACAAATTATAAAATAAAATTAGTTATCAATTATACATTCTCAATTCTCAATTTGGCGAAGACATTGCCGTATAAAAAAGTTTAATTACGGTAAAGTGTTGTTTTTTAGTTAGTTAGAGCGTAATGGCGTAGGTGAATTATTGACAAACAAGAAAAAAATCTTATTTTTCTTCAAAAAAATTGGGACTTTAAAAAAGACCTTTTATCTTTGCACTCCGTTGAGGAAAAACACTGCGAAAAAACAATAAAATAAGGGCGATTAGCTCAGCTGGTTCAGAGCACCTCGTTTACACCGAGGGGGTCGGGAGTTCGAATCTCTCATCGCCCACATTCAAAAAGGTTACACATTTCGTGTAGCCTTTTTTTATTTGGTAATGCTATAATTGTAATGCTCCGACTTACCTTGCATTTTGGAAATGCAAGGTAAGGATACTGACTTTCAGCCTTACATCTACAGGACTACCTTTTATTGTATTATTAGAAGTTTTTCTAAAACATTTGCAAAAACGAAATTTATCATTTATATTTGTAAGTGATTACTCACTTTTTATGACAGAAAAGCAAGATAAAATATTATCATCAGCCTTAGAACTCTTCGCCAATGAAGGTTTTAATGCTACATCTACCAATCAGATAGCCAAAAAAGCGGGCGTATCAGAGGGCTTGATATTTAAGCATTTTAAAAATAAAAAAGGCTTATTGGATGCTTTATATGTACAAGTAGAAGGTAAACTTGGTGCGGGATTTACACAGATTATTTTTGAAACAGACCCCAAAAAAGTATTAAAGATAACCATAGAATCTCCCTTCATGATTCCGCATGAAGATTATGATTTTTGGCGATTACAGTTTAAATTGAAATGGGAGTCAGATTATTATAATCCCGAGAAAATGCAACCACTTATTGATAAATTGGCTTGGGCATTTGAAGAACTTAATTACGAAACACCCGAAATGGAAGCCAAATTATTAGAGCAAATGATTGAAACGATTATGGTGGCGATACTAAGGCAAGGCAAAGAAAGCCAGTTGGCATACAAAGATTTTTTATTGAAAAAATACGAGTTATAAAAAATTTGACTAAATAAAAAGTAAGTACTCACTTAATATAAAAAATCACATAAATAAAATAGAATGAAGAACAAATATTTTATACTCATCATGTTGCTCATTGTCGGCATTGTGTTGGGATTTACAAGTACCTCGTCCGACACTCACACGAATGACACCACAACACCACGAAACCACGACACCACAACACAAAAAGACGAACCATTCGATAAAATGATGCAAGTCCTCACCCACAAACGTTGTGTCAACTGCCACCCTGCCGGCAACCGTCCACGTCAAGGCGAAGATAGCCATTACCACAATTTTGGTGTACAACGTGGAGAGAAAAATCACGGTATCGCTGCCCTTAAATGCGAGGCTTGCCACCATGAAGAAAACAACGAATACTCCGGCGTACCCGGCGCACCCGAATGGAGCCTTGCACCCCTCGCTATGCAATGGGAAGGATTGAGTCGTGTCGAAATCGCCAAATCTATGCTCGACCCAAAAATCAACGGTGGCAGAAACCTCGAACAAATTGTCAAACACCTCACCGAACACGCACTCGTCCTCTGGGCATGGGAACCCGGCATCGACTCAGAAGGCAATCCACGCGAAGTACCGCCCGTACCAAAAGACGAATACATCGCTGCCGTAAAAGCATGGGCAGCATCAGGCGCAGTCATTCCGAAAGAGTAATGCGATAATGTTCTCAATGAGTGAATGAGTGAATTTTGTGGAATCTTAATAAGTCATGCTAATTTGCTGTATTATAAAGTCGTACTCATTTTTACAATACATTTATTTACAATAATTTAAACTTTAAAAAAATAAAATATAATTTTAAATTAAAATCATTGTAACTAATTGATATTGAGATAGTTTCATTTACATGCTTTATATTAAAAAAAAATTCATAAACAATAGTCATGTAAGTGTGACTCCTGCTAACTTTCAAGTTAGTACGACTTTGTAAGACAAAGTTAGCATGACTTAATAAGATTCCACAATTTTGAATGAGTGAATAATTTAATGTATGTATTCAAAATTCATTTGAGTGTGTAAAACATTAGGGGGAATTTAATTTGTTGTAATGTCTTTAAGGCGCGTAGCGTCGGTACGCTTTGTAACTGACGACTTGCCCCCCTCCCTAAAGCAGCGTAGCTGCGACACCCTTAAAATAACCACCTAAGAGTGCCGACGCTACGCGCCTTTTTTGAGTGTAGGGAGGTTCTTTTACAAAGGGGGCTGACGCTACGCGCCTGACGATTTCACATATAATTGCCCCTAATGTTTTACACACTCAATTCATTTTAAATCATTTTAATAATACAATGTGTTCGCCAAATTAAAAATTACAAATCGAAAGCGAGTAATTTATTTATTTTTATTTTTGTAAATAATTAAATTTTAAACTAATACAAATGAAAATTATATTTAATTAATGATCAAAAAACACTCAATACTCAAATTGGCGAACATATTGATAATATTTTATAAATATTTAAAAAAAATAATAATAAGAAAAATATTCACTCATTTAAAATTCATTCATTCAAAATTCACTCATTCATTCATTCATTCACTCATTCACTCATTGATTAATAATATGAAGATACAATTCACAATAAACGGTCAATCACAAAGTGTAGATATAGATGGCAAAACGCCTCTACTCTGGGTCGTGCGCGATGTGCTCAATTTGAAAGGCACAAAATTTGGCTGTGGAAAAGCGGCTTGCGGAGCCTGTACCTTACACGTTGACGGGGAGGCAGTGCGCTCTTGTTCCTATCCAATTAAATATGCCGAAGGCAAAGAAATCACGACAATCGAAGGCTTGGGAGAGGGTGACAATCTGCACCCTGTTCAGCAAGCATGGAAAGAAGAAATCGTACCACAATGCGGTTATTGTCAGCCCGGATTTATGATGGCTACGGCGGCTTTATTGGAGAAAATACCCAATCCTACCGACGAAGATATTGACAATAATATCGTCAATATTTGTCGCTGTGCGACTTACTATCGTATGCGAAAAGCCATACATCGCGCAGCGGAAATTAATGAGGCATCGTAAAACGATTTTGCAAATCGTTCTGTCCGTTTTTGAGTGACGATTTACAAAATCGTTTTACGTTTTCACTCATTCACACGCTAATTACAATGTAATGAAATGGAAATTAGGAAGAATAGAAAGTACCTTCACTAAACTTGAATCTGAAGGGTGGAATACAAAATCTCCGCTAAAATGGGGTTTCACTTTTTTTGCTAAAACCGAAGAAGAATTAAAGACGGTATATGGTGAATTAGAAGGATATGGTTATTCAATAGAAAAATTAGAATATCAAGAGGACTTGACCCTTTGGGTATTATATGTAACGAAAGTCGAAACACTACAACCTACAAAATTACATAATCGAAATATCTCATTTGAAGAACTTGCAAATTATTATAAAATTGATTGTTATGATGGCTGGGATGTAGTAAGGATATGAGATAACAATTAAATAAT
Organism: uncultured Saprospiraceae bacterium; assembly: GCA_937930625.1. Taxonomy (GTDB): domain Bacteria; phylum Bacteroidota; class Bacteroidia; order Chitinophagales; family Saprospiraceae; genus JAHDEO01. The sequence goes on from CALHBW010000050.1 coordinate 10,727, forward strand.
TTTACAGTAAAAAAATATCATGGCAGAAGAAATAAAAACAAAAAAGAAAGGCATCCGAAGAAGGAAGTTTCTCAAATATTCGGGTCTAGGCATTGGTTTGATGATAGGCGGGGTATATCTCACGCGCCATATGTGGCGACGCGCCATATTTGAAATGGGCGAAACGGCGATGCCAGCCTATGATGGAGAGACCGGGCAACCGATGGTATGGTTTCAGGTCACGCCTGATAATAAAATCAAACTACTCAGTCCAAAGGTGGAGATGGGGCAGGGAACATTTACGAGCCTCGCACAAATGGCAGCAGATGAATTGGAGGTGGATATGGACAAAATTGAAGTCGTCCACGCACCTACCGATTCCGGCAATATCGACCCGGTGAGTACCGGAGGAAGCCTATCTGTTGCGAGTTTGTGGCAGCCACTACGCGAAATGGCAGCCACCTTGCGCGAGATGCTCAAAACCAAAGCTGCCGAAAAACTCGGCATAGCGGTCAGTGCTTTGAGCCTTGCCAACGGGGTCATCACAGGCGGCGGAAAATCAATGACTTACGGCGAAGTAGTGGAGGGCGTGACCGACTGGAAAATTCCCGATGTACCGCCACTCAAAGACCGCAAAGACCACAAATACATCGGCAAACCCATACCAAGAATTGACTTGCATGATAAGGTTGTCGGTGCGCCTATTTTTGGGATGGATGCCACGATGCCCGATATGTTGTACGGGTCGGTGGTGCGCTCGCGTTTGATTGATACAGATATGAGCAATTTTGATACGAGTGAGGCAGAGAAAATGCCCGGTGTGGTCAAGGTCGTCAAAGCGGATGGTTTTGTGGGTGTGGTGGCGCGTTCATTTACCGAAGCGGATAATGCACGTAGAAAAATCAAATTCGATTATAATATTAAGAAAGATTGGAATTTGAGTGATGTTGAGGAAGCGATAAAAGTAGGCAATGGCAGCAAGACCGTCATTCAAAAAGAAGGTAAAGCGGTAGATGACATAGACGGAGAAAGCGAAACACTCGAAATACAATTTCGCTCACCCATAGGCGCACATGCTCAGATAGAACCTAATGGTGCTTTGGCATCTTACGAAGATGGAAAAGTCACCTTGATGCTTTCTACACAAGTCGTTGGCATTACCCGAACTGAAGTCGCTAAAGCATTGGGTATTGATGCAGAAGATGTCAACGTCATTCCAACCTATCTCGGCGGTGGTTTCGGGCGACGCTTGCATACGCCCAATGCGATACAGGCAGCCGTCATGTCCAAAGCGGTAGGCAAACCTGTCAAGTGTTTCTTCGATAGAAAACAAGAATTTCAGAACGACACCTTCCGTCCGCCTACGCATCACATCATGCGCGGGAAGCTCTCGGCTGATGGGAAAATCGTTGCTTTGGAACATAATTTTGCGAGTGGCGATACGGCGTTTAATTCTGCGATTTTACCCGCACCATCACCTGTTATAGAGTCGGTTTTGGGGGCAGATGTGGGCGCGATTCGCGGCGGTGCTATCATGTATAAAGGCATCGAAAATCATCGTGCGACCTATTATCACGTTGATTTGCCCTTTGCGACCAGTTTTTGGCGCAGTCTCGGACTCTTGGCAAATGCCTTTGCGATTGAGAGTTTCATGGATGAACTGGCGATAAAAGCCGACAAAAATCCGGTTGACTTCCGCTTAGATTACTTGCCTGACGATGGTGCTTATGGGACAAGAACCCGAAACGTCATCAAAGCCTGTGCAGAAAAAGCGGGCTATAAGGACAAGCCCTCCGGCGACCGTGCGATGGGCTTTGCCGCTTCAATTGATGCGGGTTCGCCTTGCGCTCAAGTGGTCGAAGTGTCGATTGTCGATAATGAGATTAAAGTCCACAAAGTCACGGCTGTCTTGGATTGTGGTATTGCGGTCAATCCCGACCAAGTACGGGCGCAGGTCGAAGGCTGTATTTGTATGGGTATTAGTGCGTCTTTGTTTGAAAAAATGGATTTGAGAAATAATAAATTGTACCCGACGATTTATGGTCCGTATCAAATGGCATTGATGAAAGATTCACCCAAAGAGATTGAAACGATTTTGATAGAAGGTGCTGATATTCCGCTTCCGGTAGGCGAACCACCACTTGGTCCGATTGGTGCAGCGATTGGTAATGCAGTACGGCGTTTGACGGGGAAACGTTTGACGGAATTGCCAATGAAATTAGCGTAAAACGATTTTGCAAATCGTTCTCCAATTAGAACCCTTGTATAGCGTGACGATTTACAAAATCGTTTTACGTTGGATGATTCAATTTGGCTGTAAGTACCTTTTTTAATACACTTGCAGCCAAATCAAATTTTTATTTTGGCTGAAACTGTGTATATTTATATAGTTCAATATGTTCGCCAAATTGAAAATTGATAATTGAGAGTTGATAATTAATTTATTTTTTATTTCATAAAAAACTTAAAATTAAATAATTACAAATTATAAAATAAAATTAGTTATCAATTATACATTCTCAATTCTCAATT
>CALHBW010000051.1 GCA_937930625.1 uncultured Saprospiraceae bacterium
ATTTTTTGCAAATAGTGTCTCACGCGGAGAACGCAGAGGTCGCAGAGAATTGATTATTAGCACTCTGCGACCTCTGCGTGAAATACAAGTTGAATTTGCAAAAATTGTCAAAGACCCCTATTTTTGTATAAGTAAATTATGGATTAGGGCACTAAAAACTCGAATTTACAGTCATGCGTACCCCGCTAAATGCAGGTTCGTAGCGACATACACCGCCTGTACAGTTGATGCCATCGGGCTGTCGCACATAGGCGAGCGAAAACTTGTTTGCCTTTTCTGCATACGATACATAAACAGTATAAAAATGCGCCGGGCGCGAGGTGTCGTTGATAGTGATATTTGATTTGTCGTAGAATTTTGCAGGGTCGAGCGTCACCATATCCGCGATGGAGAATGACCATTTAGGCGCGATGCTGTATTCGAGTAGCGCGAATGCCCATTGACCATAATCTTGCTTTGTATTGAGGTATTGCAACTCCATTCGGAGGGATTTTTTACGGTCAAATTTATAGACGATTTCGGTGTAGGGTACAATGCTGACAACAAGCGGCACATTAGGTTTCACCTCAAAAACTTCCTGATTATATTGTTGAAATTGCAAACCACCTGTGATTGCCCACGGGGTTTTACGTTTCTTGTATTTTCCGATTAAATGTAATTCGCGATAGAGTAGCAGACCGTCTAAATCGCTGATATTGGAGAAGTTAACCTCACCACTCCACATTTTGTTGAACTTCACCTGTACGTCTGCCTGAAATGCCAATTCGCCCAATTCCTGTACAGCGGCATTATAACGCGTGGTCAATCGTTTGGAATTTTCGCGTGCCATTGGTGGCAGGAAATTACGCACGACCTGAATGGTATTGTCGCCCGGATTGACGCGCAGCGGGAAGTTTTCGGTGCGTTTGGCTTGCAATGTCAGACCAAAGCCTTTGCGCGAATAACTCGCGCTTGCAAACAAGACCGAGCCGGGTTTTTTCTGATAAGTGACCAAGTAATTTCCGTGAACATTTTCGCCCATTACCGTTGGTGTACCGTTTAGTGGATATTCTTCTAATATCTGTCCGGTAGTATCGACCACAATACGCGTAGGCGAAATAATGGCTTCGGGCGTCTTGAATGCGCCTTCAAGATAGAACGAAAAGTCACCAACGGTCAGCGTATTATAAGCGGTAAAAGCGTAAACATTATACTGAGGTTTGAAAAAGAAATCGCCAAAATTATTGAGCGAAATATCTGCGCCGATATTGCGAATAATATTGTCATTGAGCGAGCGATTGAGGATGCCGATACCGGGTGCGATAGAGGCGGTTTCGCTCAAAATGCGAAAACCATCTACATTAACAGCATTCACCAAAGCGGAATAAGTGCCGGTAATGAAATTTCGTTCGCCGAAAAAAGGATTGCGTTGCTTGCCTGTAAAAGCTTTGATGCGCCAATCTTCGTTCAAATCATAGGTCAATCGCAAGCCGAGCATCGAATTATCAATTGCTAAAAAACGCTCTTCGTAGGCACGGAAAAGGATGCCGCTACCGATTTGGTCGTAATAATTTCCGACCGTAATACCGAGTTTTTCCACCTGTTTGCCAATCTGCCAAAAACCAATGCCTTGTCCCGAAAAAGCGTCTTGCGGATTGGGCAGGTTAGAGTTTTGGTACATATCAAATCGCAATTTGAAATCATAGCCTGATATGCCGTAATTCAAGTTGAGCCACGCCTCACCACCTGTTTTGAGATAGTCGTACTGCGGTGTATTGTGTGCGCCAATCAAGCTGTCGCGCTGGAAAAAGTTGCCATTAGCTTGCAGTTGACCGGAAAAAGTGCCTTGTGCATACACACCTAAAGCAAGTAGGGAAAATATTATTGTTTGGATAAAAAATCTCACAAGTTACGAGTTGGCGGGTTACGGGTTACGGTTTACAGAGTGTGAGTTGTGAGTTTTTACATGTATATAAAAACCCGTAACTCGCAACCCATAACCGGATAACTCGTAACTCGAATTGAATAATTGAACGAAGTTATGAAATGTAAATGGATTCATTTGGGCAAAGATTGTAATTTAGATGACAGATGTAAACAAAAAAGCCCTTCCGATGATGTGGAAAGGCTTTTTTTGCTAATATTCTTTTAAAAAAATAATTATCTCTTAGTCAAACGAGTCGTGTGCAGTATCGCCCCCGCTTCATTAATGAATTGTAGTAAATACGTACCACGCATTACCCCCGAAACATCAAAACGACTGGCATTATTAGCCAAGTTGAATCTTTTCACTTCTTGTCCCGTGATATTATACAAAATTGCTTGCGCGATTTGGTCACTTTGGGGTAGTACAACAAAATCTGTAGCCGGATTTGGATAAATGGTGAAATCTATCTGCTCCGCTTCTTGTACTGTGGTAGAAGTCTGTGCGGTAGCTACCACACCGAAAATCGCCACAGTCATTAAGGTTAATAAAATTCTTCTCATCGCTTCTAAATTAATGTGTTTCTACATACAATATATGGATAATTGCGGAATAAATCCACCCCTTAACATTATTTTATCATTTATTTATGCAATAAGTCACCTCATCACATTGTTATATCTGATTAAAATTCGGAGCGCGCAACAGCCGATATTTGGTTTATCTGAACAGAAACTTTCTAATTTTGAGATTTTTATATATCGCAATATTTCTATTTCCGCTTGTGCTTCCGGCACAAGACAGCTTGCGATTGGATATTATATGTTTAGATAAAAATAATGATTTTCTCAAAAAAAATATTACTTACAACAACAAACCTCCATCTTCCGCAAATCTCATCCCGACGCTCAATCAAGTTCTCCTGCAATTGCACGATAAAGGCTATCTCGCCGCTTCTATTGATAGCCTGACTGTTAGTGACAGCTTATATACTGCACACCTTTACGCAGATGAAGTGTATGAATGGGCAAGTCTTGAAAACGGGAATATACCGGATATTTTTTTGGATAAAATAGGTTTCAAAACGCGCTTTTATTCCGGCAAACCTTTTCATTATCGTGAATTGAAAAATTTGCAAGAAAAACTGCTCTCATACGCCGAAAATAATGGTTTTCCTTTCGCTCAAATTTGGTTGGACAGTATTCGTGTCAATGAGAATCAAATCGCAGCCCGATTGTATATGAAACGCAATCAACCAATTGTATTTGAGTCAATTAGCGTAGAAACAGATGCGAAAATTTCGGAAAATTATCTATCCGGTTATCTCGGTATCAAGCCCGGCGAAGTGTATGAAGAAAGCAAGGTCAAAAAAATCAGTAGCCGCGTCCGCGAATTGGCATTTTTGACAGAAGAAAGACCGCCGAATGTAACCTTTGTAAAGGATAAAGCGACGGTCAATTTATTTTTGAAAAACAAGAAAGCCAGTCGCTTTGATTTCCTCATTGGTTTCTTGCCGAATAATGCCGAAACAGGTCGTCTCTTGCTCACAGGTAATGCCGAAATTGACCTTAAAAATCCCTTTGGAACGGGAAAAGAAATTCGTCTCGAATGGGAGCAACTTCGCGCAGGTACGCAACGGCTTCAGTCTGAATTTTTGTACCCGTATTTTCTGGGTCTGCCTTTTGGTTTTGAAGTGGATTTTGATTTGTACAAACGCGATTCGAGCTATTTAGATTTGGTGCGCGACATCGGGGTGCAGTATCATTTTGAAGGGGGCAATTACCTCAAAGCTTTCTGGAATACGATGTCCACCAATCTATTAGAAATCAATGAAAATCAAATCATTGCGAATCGTCGCTTGCCTGCTAATATTGATGTAGTCAATTCAACTTTTGGCTTAGAATATCGCTACGAAAAACTGGATTATCGCTTCAATCCGCGCAAAGGTTACGACCTCACACTACGCGCTGGCGCAGGTACAAAACGCATTGACCAAAATCAAAAAATCACCGACCTCCGCGACCCGAATGACCTCACATTTGACTACGCGAGCCTGTACGATACGCTTCAATTGCGGAGTTTTCAATACACATTCAATGTGAATGTAGCGCGATATTGGCAAACCAGCAAACGCAGCACCATCAAGACAGGTGTGCAAAGCGGTTGGCGTATTTCGCAGAATACTTTGTACCAAAATGAGTTGTTCCGAATTGGTGGAAATCGGCTGTTGCGGGGCTTTGATGAGGAGGCTGTTTTTGCATCTTTATACGCAGTTTTTACGGCGGAGTATCGTCTTTTAATTGGTCAAAATTCCTACCTGTACGCCTTCGGAGATTATGCCTATATGGAAAATCGAAGTGTAGAAAATAACCTCCGCGACCAACCTTTCGGATTCGGCGCAGGGATGACTTTTGAGACGCGTGCGGGTATTTTCGGTATCAGCTACGCACTTGGTCGGCAGCTTGGTAACCCTATTGATTTTCAGGCGGGTAAGATTCATTTGGGCTATGTGAGTCTGTTTTGAATGTTACAATTTTTAATGAGTGAATGTTTTAATGTGTAATGTTTTAAATCGGGCGTGTCGTCAGACGAATGTTTTTGTAAAATCGTATCAGTTTATTAGTCAGATATTCACTTTCAGTAGAGAACTTCGTCTGCCGACTTATCGTTTTTACCCAATAAAAAAAATTGCCAAGGTGGATTTAGAAGCGGGGGAATCGCTTTATTTCGTGGGCTTTCCATGTTGCGCCGGTTGAGGTTTCATCGTATCTGATAATTGGAATATTGACCTCAATAACTTGTATGTCAAGAAAATGTTTGCCCTCTCCTTCTTGCATTGATATATCTAATGGAATTGCATTGTTCTCAACTAATATTCCTGTGATTCTTGCATTGGGATAACCAATATAAACTGCTTCTATATTATATTCGCCGGGTTCAAGTTTACCAAAAATATAATTACCCTTAATGGTGGTGGTCGTTCCAGCTATTTGAACGCCTTTTTGTAGCAGTATAATATTAGCAAAGGGTAGCCCTTCCTTCGTTTTTTCATCAAAAACTTTTCCATGAATGGTAACAAAATTCGGTGTGCCATCGGAACGAAAAAGTCGCCCGTGTGGAGGACTAACGTAAACATTTGACAAATCAACACCATTTTCATCTTCTTCCATTTCAACATCAACCTTCACAATACCTTCCTCTACTTTTATCCCACTTATTCGTTGGTTCGGATAACCAACATAAACTGCTTCTACATCGTAAGTGCCGGGAGCTATGTCATCAAAAGAATATTCACCTTCCATAGAAGTCGTCATTCCGCTTATCTGAATGCTATCTTCAAAAAGTATGACATTGGCAAATGGTAAAGGCTCACCTGTTTCTTTATCAAAAATTACCCCTTCGATGGATTGTGCCGCACCGATTTGAGCGATTAAAATGGTGATAATGATTAGTATTGAATTTCTCATAAGTTTTGTTTTTATAAAAGGGGTGTTTTTACGTTTTTGTGTATGAATTTACAGATTTTTTTGCAAATCATCCGTAAGGATTTTCTTTTGATATGTCGGTTGTCTTGGTAATTAATCCTGCGAATTTCCCTGATTCAGATACTGATTCAATACTTCGCGGACAAAATAATAGCCCATTTGTTTGCACCTCAGCCAAGCTACAGAAAGTAACACAAGTCCTCCGAAGATGATTTTGATATTTGCGTGATAGTGATACACAACCAATACAAAACAAATAACGATAGTCGTGAGCATGACTCTTGAAAAAGCGTAACTATTCTGTAAGGCGTTGACTTTCGAATTGCCGGAAGCATATCTTTGAGCGATTTGGAAAAGTTCATCGTTGGTCGGGTCAATATTGGTGGATTCGGTGTTGAGTTTTTCTCTGACTTCTTTGTGAGCGTAAAATTGGACTTTCCAGATGCTTTTGCCTGATAAAAGTGCATCGGAGGGCTTTCCACCCCAAGTGATATACAACAAACCCTCCAACCAACTCGACAAGGTATTGACAAAATAACCAATAATAAAAGCGACTGCGGTGTAGGGTATCATGTATTCTTTCTCAAATCTGATATATTCAAAATGAAATAATAAAAACAAGATAACAAAGCCCGGAATGAGGGCGGAGAGAATGTTGTAAGCAGAGAAGTTGATTTGCATATCGGTTCAATATATTTTTCAGAAATACATGTGTGAAATTAGTAAAATGATGGGATATGTGCAATTTTGTTTGTCTGGAATTTTGTTTATGGCAATTTCCGCCACAGTATATTTGTTAATTTACAGGATAAAACGTAACTTTAGTTTTTAAATATGCCCAATATGCAAGATATTCAAGTACATTCTCCTCCGACTACTGCTACTGAAAAATTCCTCTCTTTCAGTGAAAAAATTACTACTGCCAATACTTTAGATGAGTTGTATGCGATTTCTGCTCAAGAAATTTGCAGTAATTTGAATTGTGATTTTTCGTTTATTTATTTGCTGACCAATGAAGATACTTTTGAGTTAAAAGTTCCTGAAAAAACAAGTAATTTTCCGTTACAGAAAGTATATCAGAGAACTGAAAGTTGGCTTGGAGCGTGGTGGGGAAGAAATAGAAAAATTGAATCGCCAACAAAAATAGAGGTTCCATACAAAAACAGCACACAGAAAATTATTGCTTTTCCAATTAATAATGAAATCAGAACTTTTGGAGTTATTGGTGCTATTTGTGGGCAAGAACATATCAATGAGTTTTCTTATGGAGATATAAACAGGTTGAAGACTTATGCCAAAATTATTTCTCTTGCTGCTACGTCAAAAAAGCAAACCAAGAAGCTGAATTTTGTTCTAGAAACCTTTCAGTTGGTACGACGGGAGTCAGATGAGAAACAAATGTTTCAACAAATAGCTAACCAACTGGCAAAAGACTATTCTAAATTTAATGCCTGCCTTATCCATTTGTATGATGATGTACAAAAGAACCTATATGGCTATGTTTCTTCAGGAATAAGAGAAGTGCGGGGAAGTTCTCGTATAGAGGTTGGAGAAAATGTTATAGGAGTGGCTTATGAAACAGGAAAAGAAGTTGCCCACACAAATAACAAAGATTTTGTGTACAAAAAATGGGCAAAAGATAATGGTTTCAAATCCATGATTTCTATCCGCCTGGATGATGTCAACAAAGAACCCTATGGTGTCCTTTCTGTATTCACAAAATATCCTTACGAAGAAGATAAGGAAGATGAAGCTTTTTTGGAAAATTTTATTAATCAGGCATCTACGCTTATAAGCAGTATCATACATGAAAAGAGCATAAAGAAACTTACAGATATTGAAGCCATTATTGGAAGTATTATTCCTTTTGAAAAGTCATTGGAAGATATACTTCAAACTTTTTTGCAAAAAAGTTTAGAAAGCCTACAGGGGGAGATAGGCTTTATATCTCTGTATCCCAAAGATTCAGAAATAATCACAGCAAATTGTTGTGAAACGATTGGAGAAGAATTTCAAAGAATAGAAATCCCTGAAAAACTGAGCTTGATAGATAAGGAATCACTTGCAAGTTGGGTGTTTATGAATAGAAAATCTTATCTATATACTTCTAATTCGCAAATAGATAATATATCTAAGCCTTATAGGAATTTAAACGGCAGAACTGTGAAAAGTGAAATTCTTGTACCGCTAATTTATCAAAAAGAATTTATAGGAATCATTGTTTTGAGCAGTACAAAAAAACATGCTTTTGACTACAAAGATTTGGATTTTTTAGAATCTATTGCCCAAAAAGCAGCACAGGTAATACAAAGCAAGAGATTCCGTGACGCAAGCCTTACTTTAAATGAGTTTAAATATGACGAATTAGACGAAAAAACAATATATGAAGAAACCGCTATAATTACCAACGAGATTTTAGGGACTCCGATATGCTGTATATGGAAACTAGAAAAAAGTAATGATGGTATAGAAATACTTAATTTATGGAGTTCAGAAGGGCTGGACATGAAATCTTATGATGCAGATGCACTAGAAATGGAAAAAGGGAAGGGAGGTATCTCCTGGAAAGTTATTGATGAAGTAGGAAATAATCCTAATGATTTTGTTTGTAAGGTTTTTCGCAATATCCAATCTCCTCAGAGCGGATTCAAGCATACTAATTTTGCAAATGAAAATAACTTAAAATCAATGATTTCGGTTCCAATAGTACTTAATGGGGAAGTATATGGAGTTATTAATGCTTACACTAAAACGGATTATAAATTCTTCGAGCATGAGAAAATTTTATTAGGTAATGTTGCCGTCCGGTGTGCAGCCGCTTTATTTAACGCCCAACTAAAACATCAACATGAAGACTTATTAGAAAAATGGACGAACATCAACACTATTGCTAACCCGGGCATTGTTGCACTTACATTTGTACATGATATCGGGCATTATATTCATTATCTTAACTCGGATATTAGTATGTTAAGAGGATTTATGAAACAAAAATCAAGAAATACTAAAGCTATTAATAGTGTTTTGAATTCAGCCTCTACAAATAGTCGTTCTATCAGAAAGTCATCTGAAAGTTTGGTGCGAATCGGTAAGAGAGTAAGAGATAAGAAAAAACCATATAGCCTAAAGAAAATAATTGAGCCGGTAAAAACACTATTTCAAAGAAGATTTGAAAGAAGTAAAATTAAATTTAATTATTCTTTTGGAGGTGAAGAAGACATTGTATTTACTTGTTATCCAACTGAAATTGAGCAGCTTTTTGTCAATCTTACATTAAATGCAGTGACAGCATTAAAAGCAAAACCGCAAGGAATAAAAGAAATTCATATAAAAGCAGCACATTTTGCAGATAGCAATAATAAAAAGTGGGTTAAGATTGAATATTCGGACAATGGAGTAGGAATAACAGAAAAAGACCAACATAAGGTATTTAATATTGACTTTTCTACCAAAGGTGAAGAAGGTAGTGGATTCGGTTTAAGTATTTGTAAAAGGATTGTTACAGAAAATCACGAGGGAAAAATAGATTTACATTCAGTCTTTGGTAAAGAAACAACTTTTTTTATATATTTGCCAAATTAACGATAATTATATATCACATAAACACTCGACATTTCATGGTGACTCGACCATACATTTCCAAAGTTGCATGGGCAGACGATGACCCAAAAATGATAGAAAAATCTACCCATAGGCTAGAACACGCCTTTATGGAAGTAGATAACAGTCTACCCAAAATTCAATTTTATCAAGATCCTTACGAATTATTAGATATATTATCAGAAGATAAAGAGCAATTTGATTATATTTTTCTTGATATAGATTTTGGAAAGACAGATGTGTATGGTACTTACTTTTACAAAAAAATACGGGAAATAAATAAAGATATTGTTATTGCTTTTGTTAGTGCACATCTCAAACACAATAATTGGGAAGGCGAGATAAACGAATTACAAAGTAAGGACAAAGATTTATTTACTATCGCAGTGCCATTTCCCACAATAGAAGATGAAGATTTTGATGATTTAGTTGTTACTCCAATAAAACAAATTACAGAAAGATTTGAGTTGAAACATGGCTTAAAATCCACCGACCACATTCCCGCCCAAATCCTCGAAATAGAACAAAAACACGTATTAGTCAACTGCCTACTCGACCCCGAAGCGCGTCAGTTCCAAATCCGTAGATTCGACATAGAGCCGATTGAAGATGCCGTCACGTTAAAAACAGACCAACTCATCATAATAGAAATCAAAACATACGTCGGCAAACGAATATTTACTTTCAAAGACAATAAAGACGCCAAATGGAAGCCGTATTTTGAGCGCAAAATGTATTTTGACGGAAGTGAAGATTACTCTGAATTTCTCAATCCAAAAGCAACAAAAAATGAAAGTGACCTTTAAAAATGTAGAGCAAGGAGATACAATTATCTTAGAATGGCTCGACAATGGAATACCCAAACTCGGCATCATTGACTGCCGCAAAGTCAACACCATCAATCCGGTTATTGAGCATCTCAAACAAATTGAATGGCAACATGACATAGAGTTCATCATTCTTTCCCACTCACACTACGACCATTTTTCAGGAATGCTTGACCTGCTTGACTATTGCGACGAAAAGCAAATAGACATAAATTTGTTCGTCCATTCACTCATAGTAGATCCGCACTATCTTAATTGGTCTAATCCTACCCCCGAGGGCGTCAGTGAATTAAGAAAACTGATAAACAAAGTGATTCAATTCAGAAGAAAACAGAGAGTCAAAGAAATTGACATCTTATCTTCCAAAAACTGGAGTTATTCTTTCGGAAAGTATCAACTAAGAGGTTTAAGCCCTACGGATGATGAATTAAGAAGATACATCAAAGATGTCAATATATTAAGTGAACGAAAACAGCATAGGAAAGCCAGTAAAGCTGCCAACCTACTCTCAACTTTACTCATGCTTGAGTGCAATAATCAATATGCTCTATTTACCTCCGATGTGACACTTGATGCCTTAGACAGAGTCTCAAAAATAAATACGCTTCGGGATAAAGAACTTGTGCTAACCCAAGTTCCACACCATGGTTCCAGAAAGAACCATAGAATAAAATTTTGGAGAAACCTAAAGTATGAAGTAAATACTCCCGCTGTCATATCCGCTGGCTTACGCTACCGACATCCTCACTTGGTGGTCGTTGAGGATTTTGACAAAAATAATTTTATGATATGCTCAACAAATAATATAAACGGTATGGCTGACTTTATCAATCAAATATCACAAGATGCATCCGATAAATTGGAAATGATTAACAGTAAAATTTACGAGATGTACAATTCTGACGGGGATAGAGTGTTTGAACCCTTCGAAGGTTAAACATTTGATTACTTCATGATTTTTTTAAAATTTGATACGCCTCATTTTCCAAAAAATCATTATTCGCGTTCATCTCTTTCAAATCATTTTCAAATCGCTCCATATACATTTCTGCATCAGGAAAATAACGAATTTTTCCTAATAATTTCAATGCTTTTTCGGAGTCATTTTTTAAGACAAAATAAACAGCACGTTGGCGCATCGCTTCGGCAGCATCAGAGGATTCGTCGTTGAATTTTTGCAGGTCATCAAGGTCGAGAATGGTGGTACGTCGCTTGAGAAAACCAACAAAGGATTCGTCTTTACTCAATAATGCCTTGCAAATCGCTTTTGGGACATTCGCTTCATCTTTTACCTCCTTGCCTTTAAACATACGCGGTTGTACGATGTCGTTTAGGTCGTCTGCCATATCCATATCCGTATATTGGACTACGATACGCGATGCCAATGGATGCTGCTCATTGCGGCGCGTCACGCCACAAAAAGTACCGATATAAATCGTGCTACGACGGCTGTTTTCTTTGTCAATGTGCGGCTCACTTTCCGCCACCCGTAAGATGAGAAAACCCAGTCGCCCGGTTGCCACATCTCGCAGCGTGATATACACAATCGCGCCGACAATTTCGACATAGCCATAGGCAATCGTGCGCTCGCTACCTGCATGTCCGATGTGTTCTACGAAGCCTGACTTATTGATTTTCAGACCACTACGACGAATACCGCCTTTTCCGTAGGAATACATTTTATAAATCCCCTCAATCCGCAGATTTTTGTATTTATCCAAATCCGAAAAACGGGTGAGGGGAATATTCAAGCCGTGTTGATTTCGGGAGATATAATTGATGATGCTGTCGAGCGTACTGTCTCCCTTCTTTGGGCAAGGCGATAGCGTACTTGGTGGCATACCTTCTGAGAGCGTATCATCTCGCATCACTACGACGGGACCTGTACCGAGTTCGAGCGCAGGTTCGTACATGGTATTGTGGCTGCCGAGCAGGTAATCGCCCCCCGCTTTGGTCAGTATGAGGCTGATAAAACGGGTATTATTATTGGCGTACATATTCAGGATGATATAGGCTTGGTCATTGAGCGCGTCATTTTGTACGTAGCCCCGATAGATGATTGCCTCACCGTTTTTGTTTTTGCGATTCATCATATCGCATCGCAGTACGCCTGTGTTGTCATCTTCATAAATTCGCAAAATACCCTCACCTACGGTCGAATAATAATGATTGCGTTTGAGTTCATTTTGCAAGCCCTCCGCAGTCATGTATCGTTCGTTATAATAAATTCGATAGTAACCGCAAAGCGTTTTTGTCACTTGATAAAAAAGGGCGGTTTGCTTTGCGGGTGCAGGTTCGAGCTGCAAGTCTTCAAAGTCAAATTTTAATCCACCATTATTAAATGCAGACTTGTTAAAATACGCTTTATTAAATAGGTATTTTTTAATGAGTTTTTGTTGGTCAATGCTTAATATGGTATTACCGCGTTCATTTTTTAGGGGAATGTCTGATTGTTCGCGGAGTGGGTCGGCAAAGTCGTCTGCGTTTTCTATTCGATGGAAAAGGCATTGACTACCAATGGTTTGCCCGTCTGTATTATTGTACAGAAAAGCGGCTTGTATGAGTGCAGGGGCGTTTTCTTTGCCGATGTAGGCATAAAATATCAATCTAAAATCCTCTTCTTTATAGGTAATGAGGAGTTTATCTTTATTGATAATTTCGACCTGAATGGGATTTCTGCGTTCATATCTGTGCCAATATCGTTTGCTGGTGTATATGAGGTAGCTGTCGCCTTCGAGCGAAATGTAGAGGTTGGAGATTTGGAATTTGCCCGACTTGGTGTTGTGCAAATTGTAGGTGTTGTAGTAACCACTGACGCGTCGCAGGTCTTTTTTTGCAGCTTCTTCTGTCTGGATAACAATTTCGAGGGCTTCAAAAAATCCCATTGTTTTTGCCGAACATTCGCTTTTTATTAAGGTGGATTTCAGTGTCTTTGGCGAGAGGACAAGCCGGTTTTTGTCTTCATCAAATTGCTCAAAATCATCCGGTGGATTGATGAGATTTCGTTTTAATTTTTCATAAACGACGTCTGCGTCATCACGATTTTCGCTGATGTGTTTCACTATCTTATCCCACAAAAAATCCAATACCAATGTATAGTTGGATTCAGGTATTTGCTTGAATTCAACTCCCTTCGTAAAAGGTGTCTCGAATGGATATACACAATTGATAACCATATCCAATAATTGCGGTGCTATACTTTTTGCCTTGTTCGCCACGTTATATTTTGAGTTGTGGGTTACGAGTTGCGAGTTGCGAGTTATTTTTTATGTGTATTCAAATAACTCGCAAGCCGAAATTCATAACTCGGATTATTGCTTGTCACTAAATTTGATAAGTGTTTTGTAACACAATGCGTTATCAAACTTAAATAAATATTAAAACACAAAAATGTTTAGGGTGTAGATGCAACCATTTTTGTGTTTTTTATTTCTAAAAACCTGAAAGACATCTAAGTTCAACTCCAAAACAGCATAAACTACAACTACTATCTATCTGCAACCTCAAATAGAACATGAGTCAAGGCTTATTTCAACTACATTGGAATTGTTTTGAATTTGGACTTATGTCTGGATTTGAGGCTAAAATTGCAGAATTGTTTTTCGTGAAAAATACGTCTTTCATATACAAAACGTAATCGTTCATCGAAAAATTCCCAAAATTTCAGAAAAATTAGTGACGTAGGGAACTATTTTACTTATGAGTTCGTTTTATTAGTAGAAACATTATTAATCAAAGAGTTACACCAAAATCAAAATTAACCACGATATGATATGCTACAAAGAAAGGATTTATTTAGATGCGAATAGTTTTAATTCTCTAGCGAATTAAATCAAAATTTCAACGCTAAATAGAAATTGCACTAAAATCTAAAAAATTATCTGCTATTTGTAATAGCAATAAAAAAAGGATTGCCCCTTATAGAAGCAATCCCTTATATTTTGAATTTCTGCTTGAAACCTATTTGACACAGGCTCGGAAACAGAAATTACGTTAAATTTTCGACGACCTAACGTATTTCTACAAAAGTAGGGCAATTTTAGCTCACTTACAAATTTTCGACGTATTTATTTTACGCGAAAGTCTTCCGTCCGACTCAAATTCAGGTTTTATGTAGGATTTTGTAAAACCCGAATGTCGCTACCCGGCGATGTTCATACCTATGTAAGACTATGAAACGATTAACAGCAATTTTCATGTTCATCTTCGTGATGACTACTGCAACTTTTGCAGGTACCGGAATTACAGCGACTATGGTAGGGCGTACAGCCAAAGTAGAAGTTGTTGACAATGGTATCTACAATATTAATGTTGTAAGCGAAGTAAGATTTATCGGTACAAGCCGCATGGTAGAAGGTGGCGGAGCATTTATGGTCGAAATTCCGGAAGGAACTGATTATATTGACGTAATTGCTACGAATGTACTAACCGGAAAAACAGAGGTAATTACACTTCGTGTTGAATAATTTTTGAAGATATAGTACCGGCTTCAAATTGGTGCAGCACCGCTTTACTTGGGTAGGGCGGTGCTTTTTTTATGAGGTATTTACAAATCATTGATTTTGAGGGCTAACCAATCACGGCAAACGATATTGGGGATGGATTGTATCTCGGCAGATAGTGTGTCTTTTTGGTTTTTGTCGGTATCAACATTTTGTATGTAATGATACATATTGATGACCATTTCAGCAAAATTGATATTTTGCTCATACGTAACGCGATTGTACATGTCTTTACGTTTGTGGAGTGCGTCAATGAATTTTTTACATTCTTTGGCGGTGTCTGTCTGCGTCCAAAAATCAAACTCACCGAGGGGCAACATTTCTGCTTCGTAGATACTTTTAATTCGTAAGGTTCTGAAATGCAAGAAGTATGGCTCGTTTCTAAAGCCTTTCTCAAATAGTAGTTGGAAGGCTTCGTCAAATTTTCGGGTGGCAAAAAGATGGTATGCCCGACAGATGACTTCGGTTTTGTCTCGTTGTCCGTCTTTATTTTTTTGACTACCCTTGTTTTTGACTTTGTGAAGATGGGATTGTAATACTTTGGGGATTTCGTTGCCTGCGCCTTGTTGGGTACACATGAAAACGTAATTGATGAGTTTGTTGGGTTCGAGAAAACCCTCGTCCACGAAAAGGTCTTTATCGAAACTAATTTTGTGGAGTTCGAAGTACAGCTTGGCAAATTTGCCCCCCCGTTTGTTGGACAAAGCAATATAATTGGTCGCAAAAGTAATGATGACTGCCAATTCGGAAATATCAAGGTCAAGATTTTTTTTTATCAGCGCAACAAGTGCCATTAAGCTGGATTCGTCAAATTCCATTTTGTCAAATAAATCAAAACACTGTGCATATATCTGAATCAGCGGCGTGGAACTGTTCATAAATTCAGTGGCGATGAGCCGGATTTCGGACTTGAGGCGCACTATATTTTTTTCATTGAGGATGCGTTGGCGGTTCATTACTTCTGTGCAGTATTTTAGCTTGGTCAGACAGTAATACAGGTCAATACTGTCATGCAATTCCTCCATTTCCCTATTTACTGCCCAGGCATCGGTATCGACATTGAAGTAGAGGTAATGATTCAATACGTGCAAATCTAAGTAGTCGAGTATCGTCTTTTTGGTCTTTGCTTTTGTGTCTTTATGCACGTCCTGTATGATGCTAGTGTAGAGGTCTGAAAGGTCTTTATTGGGCGAGTCATCGTTGGCAAGTTTATTTTTTAGATAACGAATGAGTAACATACGCCTTTGTAGGTTGTCCTCTTCTGCACGCTCTTTTTCGAGTTGATAATGGACGATGGCGTCCGTCAGATTTTTGTACAAACCATGTCTTATTCTGTTCATATTAGCCGGTTTGATGGATTTATCTTTTTTGGATAAACTGCGTTGGATAACTGCTTCGTCCAACAAATCTTCGTAGCCCGGTCCTGTTCTAAGCTTTTTCTTAGCGTTTGTCTTCAGATAATCAAACATCAATAATTGAGCATCCATACCATACCCGGTACCCTCCGATTTCAAATAATTTCTAAATCGTGTGAGTTCTTTGGTTTCTAAATTTAAGAAAAGTTTGACGAGTCTGGAAGCTCTCATTATGGGCTTTTTTTTGTTTTATGTATTATGTTAAAAATAAGTTAAATGTATTTAAAAAAAATGTTTGACTATTTTGCATGAATTTTCAAAACTAAATATGGACAATTATCAACTTGGCAAAATTTAACCTAAGTTGTTTATTTTCAATAAGTTGTGACATTGTTTAGACACACCGATTTTGGTGTGACCCTATTATATAGCCACGAATTTGTCTGGATTCAAGCGTCAAAAGATATTCAGGTGTAGCAAAAAAGTCTCATTTTGCAATCGTTCTAAAAAGAAAGGAACAAAGTTTCATACACAATAACTAATTCTGGATTTTAATGTGTGGATTTTGACATTCATTTTTATTCATACATAAAATTCAGATTAGTCATTTGAGTCTCCAAAATTAAAACATTAACACGGGAAAACAAAATTTGAGAGATTTTTAGCGTCAGAGAAACTTTAGCACAAAAAAACAAAAGAATATTAACGTCAGGAAAGCCTTAGCACAGAAAAACGCTAAATATTAACACCAAGAAATATTAGCACAGAAAAACCAACAAATTAACGTCAGAAAATCGCAGTAACACCGGGAACAATATAGAACAACTAACGCCAAGAAATATTAGCACAAAAAGACTTAACATCAGGAAAACTTTAGCACAGAAAAACAGGAACGCAGAAAGCGAACTATAACACAAAAAAGTATTAGCACAAAAAAACAAACACCAGAAAAAAATTAACGCCGGGAAACATCATGCACATAGAAGCCTGTGCCTTAAAAGGCGCAATCATCATACTCATGGGTGGTTGCGCCTTTATTTATTGGGGCATCGAATTTTTGTTGGGTGGGGTTGTATTTGAAATGGTGCTGAAACTCGGCATCCCGATAGCTATCGTGGACGCATCGAGTGCGAGGTGACGGGTTGATTTTAGAGTCTTTGATTTTTGTAGCTTTGCAATTCTCTATAAATTAACTTAATTTTGATACTCTCGTCTATCAAGGTGTGCCACCTTCGGAAATTGTGGTGGGTTTTTTGACACCTAAAATGCGTGAATTGTCAGATTATGCAGTAGCATGAGTAAGCGATAAGCAAGGTATAAGTTCTCGAAGTAGGCAGTCGCTTCAAGTTCCACTCACCATATCCTTAAAATCCCGGAGAGAAATAATCCGCAGATTTTCTATACTTTCCATAGCGAGTAATTTTTTATCTCTGGTGATGAGGTAGTCCGCTTTAGCTTGGAGGGCAAGGTCGAATAGGAAATTGTCGTCGGGGTCGGGGCTACCTTCAAGGCGAAATTCTATAGGAACAAACGTTGTCAAATCAAAATGTGCATCAATGTAAACTTCAAATGGTTGGTTCAGGTATTTTTTGATTTTATCGTGCTTAATGACTCTTGCTACTTCATCCATGAGCTGGTGACAAGTAAGTAATTGCAAATCATTTTCATAAACAAGAAGTTCCAACTCTGACAACCTTCGCGTGATGAAGATACTCACCCAAATATTAGTGTCTAAAATAACTTTTGCTTCCCTTCATCGTGTAATTCTTTTCTGACTTCGTCACAAACTTCTAAGATTTCTTCCATAGTAACATTATTTGGCTTGACGGAAGCATCTAACTTTCGTAGCTTTTCCTGTATTTCTTCACGGGTTGGTTTTTTGTGCTTATTGCTCTCTGCATGAGCGCGTCGCAATAGTTCTATCCAA
>CALHBW010000052.1 GCA_937930625.1 uncultured Saprospiraceae bacterium
AGTTGACCCGTAAATTGAACGAACATAAGACATTTATTGATGTATAATAATAGAACAATAACATACAATAATCCTTCATCTAACTTCATTAACACATTCTTCATGGATAGCCCTGTCTGTATGATGATTCTTGGGCATGACCTGAATATTATTGGTGCAAATAAAGCTTTTTATGCTGCCTTTGGGTATTCAAAGGAAGAATTGTCCAAGCTGAATTTTACCGATTTATCGACTGACCTTACGGATATTTCTATCAAACATTTTGTCAGGCAATTGAAGGTGTGTCAGAAAAACTCCATGAGTTTAAAATTGGTTTATAAAAAATCAAATGAGGAGGAGGTTACTGCTATTACACATGTAAGGAATTTTCCCGGAGAAGTATATGAGAGAGGACGTTATGCACTGACGTTTGAATTGCGCGAAACATCGCCCAAAGAAAAGGAGTATCAAATGACCCGCGATGCCATGTCTGCGATTAATCGGGAAATGGTACTCTCTGCTGATGAAAGTTTTCTGGATAAATTGGTGCGTGGAATTTCTGAAACACTTGATATTCCATATGTTTTGGTAGGGAAGTATTGCGAAGATGAAAACTGTATCGCAACAGAATCGTTCTGGATGAAGGACAAATTTGTGAAGGATTTCAAATATAGTTTGGATTTTACGCCTTGCGAATTAGTCATCAAAGAAGGTGCAAAAAAAGTATTTCAAAAGGATGTCCAAAAAGTATTTCCGAAAGATAGGGATTTAGTTGACCTCGATGTGGAGGGATATATTGGCTTGCCCTTAATCAATGCACAGCATAAAGTAGTCGGGCATATCGTGGGAATGGACACAAGGCCACTCGAATATACAGATTTGATGACATCATTACTCCAATTATATTCGACGCGTGTTATCGCCGAATTGGAGCGAATTGAAGGACAAAATGCGCTGAAGGAGAAAGAATCACACTATCGTGCTTTGTTTGATAATGGCTTTGACGGTATCATGATATATGATATTTTTGAAGGAGAAATGAAAGACTGGAATCATAAGTTTCTGGAATATATGGGAACGACAGATGAGGTGGTAAAAAGCAATCATGCGAGTTTTTATATGCCTGAATATCAGCCGAATGGAGAAAAATCAATGGATATAGCTTACCGACGTCTGTTAGAGACATTAAAGACGGGCAGAGCTACGTATGATTTTATGCATAAGAAAGAAAATGGAGAATTGATGCATACGCAAAATACAGTAATTCGATTGCCTGCACCGGCTGAACACTTAGCTGTATATATTTTTAGAGACATCACGGCAAGAAAGAAAGCCGAAGAAGCCCTTAAAGAGAAAAATATTGAACTCCAAAAGTATATCGACTCCAATTTGCAGTTGGAAAATTTTGCTTATGTGGCTTCGCACGATATGAAAGAGCCGCTAAGAAATATTGGTAATTTTACGCAACTTCTTCATCGCCGATATCATCATTTGATGGATGAAGATGGCAAAGAATTCATAGATTACATCATCAAAGGTGTGAAAAGTATGAACTTGCTGATAGACGATTTGCTCTCTTATTCGCGCGTCAATTCCGAAAATTATAATATAGAAAGTGTTGATAAAGAAATTGTTATATCCTCGATTAGATATAACGTCAATAAAGCCCTCAAAGAACGTAATACGACACTGAATATCAAAAGATTCCCTGATACCATTCGCGTCAACAAAACAATGTGTGTGCAACTCTTTCAAAACCTTATCATCAACGGAATAAAATTTACGCCATCTGATATTACACCTCAAATTATAATTGACACCCTTGATGAAGGCGATTTTTGGCGATTTTCAGTGCAGGATAATGGCATCGGTATTGCTCCCGAATACCACGAGCGTATTTTTGTTTTATTCAAAAAATTACACAATAAAACCGAATACAAAGGCACGGGAATCGGCTTATCTATTTGCAAAAAAATCGTGGAAAAACACGGTGGAAGAATATGGGTAGCATCCGAAGAAGGAAAAGGGGCTACATTTCATTTTACTATTCCGAAATAACGGTTAATGGTTAACGATTAATGATTAATTTTGAAATAAATTTATTTCAAAAATTTTCAATACAAAATAAGATATAATTTAATTTTTAATTTATAAGAAATTAAATTTATTAACCATTAACCATTAACCATTAACCATTAACCATTAACCATTAACCATTAACCATTAACCATTATTTCTGCTTTCCGTATGTATCACTGAGTTGAGTTTGGAGGTTGCTCAATTCATTGATAAGCGTTTGCAAATCTTGATTTTTCTGCTCTATTGCCATGAGGAGTGCATTGACTGTTTCGTGGTCTTCCGGTGTCATTTCATCTTTGTAGGCATTTTCGAGTTCTTGTTGCATCAGTGCCATATCGCTCACAAAGGTCTGTAATTCAATACTTTTCTCATCCACTTTTGTCTGCAAGCCACCTGTCGGTGCTTGTTGAATTTCAGAAGCAGATTCGCCGATGAAAGATGCCATAAACGGGATATTAAACTCAAATTGGACTTCAATTGCTTCGTTGAATGTACCGCTTTTGGTGATACGTGTACCGATAGCACTCTCCAAACTCGTCTCTACCTTCACGCCTTTTGGCGCAAATACTATCAAAGAAATCGCCTCGTTAATCATCTTATCACCCATCACAATTTCATTGTTCAAACCCGGCATTTTGATGATAAATTCGTTATTGCTTTTTCCGGTCATGACTTCATAGCGACCAATCTGCATGAGGCTTTCCAAGACTTCCGAACTCACACCACTTTCGTGTACGACATCCACCAAAATTCGCAATTTGTCGCCGTCCCAGTCTTTAACTGCTGCCGGAATATCAATATTCAACAAAATGCTTGAGCTGTTTTCTACATCAACCGTTTTTACATAAGATTTTTGTTCCTGTGCTGTCGCAAAATGAGCCATAATGACGCAGCAAAAGAGTATAATAAGATTTTTCATATTCGTTAGATAATTAAAATTAATAAATGATTGATACTTCCGTTTTACCGAAAATCATACCAAGTTGACAATGAGTAGATGAGTAAATGAGTAAATGAATAAATTTAGAACATGCTCTAAATATCTACTCATTTACTCATCTATTCATTTACTCATTTGTCCGCACAAATTTAAGGTATTTTTATCAACTATTTACAGACACGCTTATAGCTATTTTCACCCTTAACGCTTTGATAGCAAGTTGATAGTTCGGAGTTGATAGTTCGGAGTTCATAGTGCATAGTTCATAGTTTTAACGTGAAACTATCTCACTTACAAACTATGAACTCCGAACTATGCACTATGAACTATCAAACCTTCCGAATCAAAGAAAGCCCATCCCGTACAGTCAACATCACATTCTCCACACGCGCGTCATGTTGAATTTTTTGATTGAAGGCATTGAGTGCGGCGGTATCTTCATCTTGATTTTTTTCTGTAACCTTCCCAAACCACAATACATTATCCGCCAAAATATATCCGCCTGTTTTTACTTTATCAAAAACAAGGTCATAATAACGTGAATAATTAATTTTATCCGCATCAATAAACACCAAATCAAACTGCTCGTCTATCGTTGGTACTATTTCAAGTGCATTACCAATGTGTAGTTGAATTTTATTGGTCAATCCCGCTGCGTCGATGTATTCCTGAATGGGTGTTTCCATTTCCTCATTAATCTCAATCGTATGCAGCAGCCCATCTTCCGGCAAACCTTCTGCCAAACATAATGCCGAATAGCCTGTAAATGTACCGATTTCCAAGATGCGTTTAGGGACTATCATTTGGCTCAACATCCTAAGAAATTGTCCCTGATAGCCGCCCGATACCATGCCCGGATGCAGGCGTTTGACCCACGTTTCGCGCTCCAGTTTTTTTAATAAGTCAGAAGTAGGTGTTGTGTGCGCCTCCGCGTAATCTGTTATTGATTTTGGTAACATATTTTTTATAATGATTAATGATTAATGGTTAACGGTTAATGATTAATTTGTAGTACGTGAAACTAATCGGGTGCAGTTCTAAATCATTCCTTAACGCTATCACCCTTCCAAACCAGAACGTCTTGCTGAATTTATTTCAGTATCTCCCATGCTACAAGCAGTATGTTAAATGTGAGCTTCGATGTTGTATTTTATTCATAAACAACAAGTTGTAGGCTTTTGTAAAACATTGGTTTTCTATCGTTCGGGAGATTCTGAAATAAATTCAGAAAGACGGTTCATTTTGGGTTTTTAGAGTGTTTACGGTCGTAGGAATGATTTAGAACTGCGGCCAAACTAACGTGAATTATTTTTTATTTGTTTGATTTTTAAAAATTATAAATTAAAAAAAATAACATAATATTCGCGTATTACAAGCACATTAATCATTATACGTTAATCATTAATCATTAATTTCCTACTTAACTGCTGCCCATCCGCTTCAATGCGAATAAAATAGACACCTTCGGGATAATTTTCTACATTAAAAATAAATTGTGTAGTAGAAATATTGTTCTGTGCGCGTTGGTCAAGCACTTGTCCGACGATATTGATGATGCTGATTTGTACATCCACATTCTTGTCGAATGTGAGTTTGACTTGGGTGTGGTCTTGCGCCGGATTAGGCATGAGTTGTACATCAGTCAGCGCGTCGATATGGTCGATACCAACGGGTTCGTCGAGGTCATAAAATGCTTGTGTAGTGCAGCCTGCCGCGTCCGTCACGGTTACAAAATAGCGGTCTGCCGAAAGCCCGTCAATATCCTCTGTTGCTGCACCCGAACTCCATTGGAAAGTAAGCGGTTGTGCGCCCACACCCGTTGTGAGGTCAATCGCACCATCGTTGCCGCCTATGTTCGAGACTTCCGTAATATCTACGCCAGTAATGAGTTCGGGACATTCTTCGGGAGTGATTTCGTATTCAGCAATTTCTATACAACCTTCTGCGTCTGTCATCGTTACGGTATAAGTTCCAATGCCAAGCCCACTGATGTCTTCTGTCATTTCGCCCGTACTCCAATTAAAGGTGTAAGGCGGCGTACCATTGACCAATATTTGATTGATACTGCCATCCATCAAACCCGATACAGAAACATCCTGAATATCAACGACTGTCACGAAATTAGGCGGACAGCCTTCTTCGATATTAAAACAAATATTATCAATACAACCCTCCGCATCCGTCACACGCACGCAATACTCGCCCGGAGAAAGCGCAATTAGGTCTTCCGTACCTTGTCCGTTGCTCCAGAAATAGGCATAAGGCGGCACACCACCATTCACCGTAATATCAATTTGACCATCTCCTGCCATCATGATACTTTCATTGGTAATATCTGCCGTAATACCAAAATCCATTGGACAAAATGTACCCACTTCCACACAGGTACTTTGCATACAACCCAAACCGTCTGTTACCGTCAGGCAGTAAGTACCTGCGGCGAGGTCGGTTTGGTCGGCATTAGCAGAGCCGTTGTCCCATATATAGGTATAAATCGGATTTCCTCCGAAAACATCTATATCAATTTCACCATCATTATCTCCTGCGGATGTTTCGTCTGTGACCTCGATATTTGAGATAAGTTCATCGGGACAACCTTCACCAATATTAAAACATAAATTTGCTGTACATCCGCCCGAATCAGCTACCAGCACACAATACGAACCTCCGGTTAAGTCGGAAATATCTTGTGTATTTTCTCCGGTATTCCACGAATAAAAATACGGTGGTGTACCGCCATTTACCGTAATATCAATCGCACCATCGCCCGCGCCCAGTATAGATTCGTCTATGATTTCAGATGTAATGCCCAAATTATCAGGACAAACAGCTTCAATAGTGGCAATAAAAGCATCATTACAACCCACCGCATCTGTTACGACTACGCTGTAATCGCCGGGCGCAAGTCCGATGATGTCTTCGGTATTTGCACTATTGCTCCATGAATAGGTGTAAGGTGGTGTACCACCATTGACGGTAATATCAATCGCGCCATTCATCAAGCCGATTTCCATGTCCATCACTTGTCCGATAATGTTGAGACTTTCGGGACAATCCGTGCCAATGAATATTTCATACACTTCAGTACAGCCCGTAACATCCGTCACCAAAACAGTATATATACCACCCGGCAAGCCGCTGATGTCCTGTGAGGTCGCGCCTGTATTCCACGCGTAGGTGTATGGCGGAGTTCCGCCTGAAACGCTAATGTCAATCGTGCCGTCGTTCATTCCTGCGCCACTTTCGTATTCTACGATGGCATCAAATGCCCAATCGTCGGCACAAGCTGAATTGATGTTTTCACAAATATTATCGGTACAGCCGTTGGCATCGGTTACGGTGACACAATAGACGCCAGCCGCGAGATTGACGACATCCTGACCAATGACGCCATTGCTCCAAGCATAGGTGTAAGGTGCTGTGCCTTCGCCATTTACAGTGAGGTCGATGCTGCCGTCATTTGCACCAATACCACTTTCGGGGGTACTTGTAGTAGCAAGTCCCAAGCCATCAGGACATTCTACGGCAGGGGCGCAAGTCACCGTAGCTTCCCATCCTGCGCCTTGTACCGACCCATCAGAAGTGAATACAAATGTCAGGCAACCCGATACATGCGTAGCCGTAAACGAATCTCCTGCTTGCAACAAACTTTCGGCAACGGAAGGCGTACCACCATCACCGTCCAACTCGCCACAAGCCGTTTCTTGAAGCGGATTTGAAGTGTCATTTCCATTATAAATAGAAAGAAAATCCCAACAGCCGTTTTGATTGCCCGAACCCGTAGAAGTTTCAATGTCAACTAAGGTAAAGGTGACGGTAATAGCTTCGTTTGGATTGTCGGGGCAGATGGTGGTGACATCATTTGAATTGGCAGCATAGCCGTTTAACGAACCACCATTATCATAAAAAAGACCACTTGTACAAGAAGGTGGCGCAGC
>CALHBW010000053.1 GCA_937930625.1 uncultured Saprospiraceae bacterium
AGGTCAGGGCAATAGTTTTGTCGGAAATGGTGCAGGTTTTACAAACACCACAGGACAGTATAATACCTTCATAGGAAATGGTGCAGGTTATCTGAATGTAGAAGGGGCTAGCAATGTATTCAACGGTACTAACTCAGGATACGCCAATACCACCGGCTCACACAATGTTTTTTCAGGACATGGTGCCGGACGGCATAACACTACCGGAGAAAGAAACGTTTTCACGGGACACGTTGCAGGTTATCAAAATACTACAGGTACAAAAAACGTCTTTGGTGGCTATGCTGCCGGATATAAAAATACGGAAGGCGTACAAAATGTGTTTAGCGGATATGCAGCAGGTTACCAAAACACAACAGGAAGTAACAATCTTTTCCTTGGTCATACTTCCGGTTATGACAATACGGTTGGTATGAGAAATACCTTTATTGGGGTAGCAGCAGGTAGAAAAAATAACGGCGGACTGAATAATGTCTTCATTGGTATGAATACAGGCTACGAAAACATCGCCGGAAACCATAATGTACTCGTCGGCTACGAAGCCGGAAAATCCGTATTGGGCGATAGAAATGTCTGTATCGGGTTTCGCGCAGGAATGAGCGAAACAGGTGCGAACAAACTCTATATTGACAATTCGGGAACAACTGTACCGCTTATTTACGGCGATTTTGATACCAATCAACTCGGCATCAATACCAATACCATTCCCGCTGATTATGCAATGGCTGTAAAAGGAAAAATCATCACAGAGGAAGTCCGCGTACAGCTCAAAGGCAATTGGCCCGACTACGTATTCGCCAAAGATTACGACCTCTTACCAATTCAAGATTTAAAAACATTCATAGCAAAAGAAAATCACTTACCTGATGTGCCTTCTTCCAAAGAAATCGAAGCACAAGGCGGCACAGATGTAGGCGAAATGAATCAAATTTTATTAAAAAAAGTAGAAGAACTCACCCTTTATATCATTCAATTGAATGAAGAAATAGAGCAGTTGAAGAAGAAGTAAGTAGTTTATTGGTGATTGGTAATTCGTGTACTCGTTATTCGTTTTTTTGATAATTCATTGAAAATGAATTATTTATTTAAACTTAAACTTTCCCGACAACTGTACAGGATAAACTTCCAATTACTTACTTCCCCATTTTGATTCATTTTTTGAATTTTATTAAAATTATAAATTCTCAATCAATACAAATTTCAGCTTGAATATAAAATTGAAGTTGAATTTCAGCTTGAAGTTGAGGTTGAGGTTGAAATTGAAGTTGAGAATTTACTTAAAATTAAATAAATATGAGTGTTACCACAACATCTCTGGCATCGCGAAGCGGTAGCCTCGGCATACAATTGGCGGGACACCTACTGCGGAGGACATCCTTCAGGTTTACCAAACCTCGTGTTGATGAACTAGAAGTACTGGACGCTGATGCAGCCGTTGATAATCTTTTTAATACCGCAGTCCCTACCCCCTACATTCCCCGACCACTTGATTATGATGAAGATGTATATAACGCAACCGGCGGAGAATGGATTGACGATGATAATGCACAAGATGTAAATGAAGGCAACCGCCGACAATGGGTAGCTACTTGGTGGCTTCGCAATGCGATATACGACCCCTCAGCTACACACAAATTGGCGTTTTTTATTCATACTTTTTTTACGACCTCATATGAAGGCATATCGGGTTCGGGAGTAGGTGCTTACCAACTCTCCCGATTTTTCTACGACCACTTGGCATTGCTCAATTATGCCGCAGAAAATAGTATGGGTTTGAAAACCCTTGCCAAGAAAATGACGCTGGATAATTTCATGCTGTGCTATCTCAATAATAGACTCAACAGAGCCTCCGGCGTGAATGAAAATTACGCCAGAGAATTTCTCGAACTCTTTACCATAGGCATAGGCGACGAACAAAACCCCAATTACACTGAAGAAGACATTACGAAAGTAGCGCAAATACTAACAGGATTCACCACAAAACTCACCCGAAATGAGAGTAATGTTGACGGCGGAGCTAACGACGATGACCCCAATCCGACACCGGCTACAGGCATCTTCAAGGGCTATGCACTGCTTTCCAACCACGATACAAGTGATAAGACCTTTTCTGAAAAATTTGGTGAAACAACCATAACAGGAGGAAACACCGTAGCAGGCATGTATCAGGAATTGGAAGACCTGATAGATATGGTATTCGCACAAGAAGCAACCGCCAGAAATTATGCGCGAAAAATGTATCGGTTTTATGTCGATTCGACCATTACTCAGAACATCGAAGATACGGTGATTACCGATTTGGCAGATGACCTTATTGCCAATAACTACGACTTAGTCGCTACACTAAAATTGCTACTCAAAAGCGAACACTTTTATAGCATGTGTAACTCCGCAGAAGGCGGTGGCAATATCATCAAATCGCCCATAGAGATACTCACCGAAGCCATGAGTTTCTTTAATACAGATTTGCCCGCGCTTTCCGGTACGCCCACAGCAACAGAAATCGAAGAACATTTCTTCCGTTTCGGAACTGCTTATTTATTCAACAAGCTCGGCGAAGATGGTGGGATATTGCTATTCGGACCCAACAGCGTAGCAGGTTATCCGGCATATTATCAAGAACCTTTGAGGGATAAAAACTGGTACAATGGTACGACCATACCTACCCGATATACTATCGGTGAATTATTTGTGACCAATCAATATTACATCGACAATATCTTGCATACCAATATTGATTCAGTGGCTTTTGCCAACTATCTGGCTGATATACTCGGCGTAGATGTTGGCAATGCAAATGATATGCTGGATGCAGTCCTTAATTACCTCCTTCCGCGACCACTTAGTGCTGAGAGGCGGGATATTATCAAAGATATATTCTTGGGTGGAATCGCCGCAGACCCCGCAGATGCCGAAATCAACTGGCAATGCGAATGGGGGCTTTATCACGGCGAAGGCTGTAATGTAGCACCGGATGTACCACCTGATGGTGACGAAGACAGAGTACGTCCGCACTTGAATGCTTTAGTCGTGGCGGTATTATCCGCACAGGAATTTCAATTAAAATAGTTAATAGTCCATAGTTCGCAGTCCATAGTCGATAGGTGATGCGAGAAGGTTAATTAAGTTGTCTATGGACTATCGACCATTGACTATAAAAAAATATAATTATGAAACGTAGAGATTTCTTTAAACATACGGCTCCGCTGGTCACTGCACCCATACTCCTCAATTCGGGTGTAGCAAGAGCCTTTAATAGTTTCGATTTATTCACCTCCTTGTCTTGCGAAACAGTACGCGAACGCTTTCTGGTCGTCATTCAATTGAGAGGTGCAAATGACGGACTCAATACCATTCTTCGCCCCGAATATTATAATGACACCATAGACCATTATTTGGACAAAAGACCGGATGTGTATATTCCGGAAACCGAACTTCTATCTTCTTCCAACAGTATTTTTAATGATATTAAATTTCATCCAAATTTGGGTAAAATCAGGGATTTAGCGGATAACGATTGTTTGAATATCATTCAATCGGTAGGCTATCCTTCGATGAATAGGTCGCACTTCAAAGCCACTGACTTGTGGCTCACCGGAGGAGACGGTATCAATTCACCAATTAGTACAAGACCCAATGAGACCAGTTCAACCATCACCGAGGGATGGATGGGTTTGTACCTTGAAAATATCTTTGAGGGATATAGCGGTACGCCCAATGCTTTTATGCCCGACCCTTTGGGTATTCATTTAAAAAGTAAAAATCAATCACTTGGTTTTCATACGCACGAAGAGCATCTTGCAGCAATAAATCTTGGTGTCAAAACAAATGATGGTTTTTATGCCTTACTATCTGAACAAGGCATCAGTTCCGAGTTCTTTGAAGAAAGTTCTTGTGGCGACAAGGTTGCCTTTATGAAATTGATAGACCAAGAAACACAAGTCTATGGCAAGCGGATTCAAGAGGTATTCGACAGAGGACAGAATAGTTCGGTGGACTATGGCAACCACGATTTGGCTACCCAATTGCGAACGGTAGCAAAACTCGTCAATGGCGGTTCAAAAACTAAGGTATTTCTCACCGAAATGACCGGATTTGACACCCACGTACAACAACTCGTAGGTCATGCCAATTTGATGACACACCTTTCTGAATCCGTTCATGCTTTTATGGATGATTTGGATAAAATGGGTATTTTAGATAGGTGTTTAATCGTGACTTTCTCCGAATTTGGCCGAAAATTTATCAGTAACACCAGCTTGGGTACCGACCACGGTACACTCGCGCCAATGATGGTATTCGGGCATCCCGACAAAATCAACAGCGGACTCACCGGACCGGCACTCAACGTGACTACATTGGACGGACAAGGTGCGCCATCTGTAGCAACAGGCAACCACGTAGATTACAGAAATGTATTCAGGAGCATCCTCAGCAAATGGTTAGGCGCGGAGCAAGACACACTTGATGTTGCCTTCTCTGCTCATGGCGAGCAAAATATTGACTTGATTAAGACAGGCAGCGATGCTTCCGGCACTTCGGGCTGTTATGTGCCCAATCAGCAGGATAATGAGCATATTGTCAATGTCAGTATTCCTACCATAGATGAGGAAGTCAGCGCAGGTACTTATACACCCGCAGGTATTTCGACAGGTGGCGTAAGTACCGAGCCTTTGCACGAAATTACGGCTTGCAATTATGTAGATTTACTACCGGGTTTTGTGGCTGCTTGTGGCACCAATGTCATCGTCTATCCATTCGCATGTAATGTCGGTCAACCACCTGCCGCACTCATCGCCAATACCGACGAACAGACTGACGACTTGATGCAGGCGGTCTATACGCAACAACAACAAGTAGGCGACGAAAGCCGATTGGTAGAGGTAATGCCCAATTTTGAGCGTATCAAAATCAAGCTATTTCCCAATCCTGCAACTGATTTTGTGAATGTCTCTTTTTCCGTCAGACAAGGCGAACAAGATGTACATTTGGAGTTATTGGATGCTAAAGGAAGTATCGTTCCGGTACGTGTGCCCAACTTCTCTTCGCAAGGCGCAGATATCAATGTGACGTTGGATATTTCGCATGTACCCGCAGGTGTGTATTATGTGCGATACGTGAGTCGTGCAATGATTGAGACTTTTAAAGTCGTGATTATGTAGTATTTAGTGATTGGTTAATTTGGTGATTAGTTTTTAATAGATTTTGCTTCGCAAAATTTTATGTAAACTATTCATTATCATTTTTTTGTACAAATTTTATTCATTTAAATTAATATAAATAAACGAATCATAGAATGAGTAAATAACGAAAGTTATTTGCTCATTCATTTTTGGTAGTCCTTTAGATGTAATGCTAATTCATGGCGACTTGCCTTGCATTTTGAAAATGCAAGGCAAGTTTGAGCATTACATTTATAGCACTACCTCATTTTTTACTATCCTCCAAGTGGGTTTTAACCCCTTGTTATTCACACACAACGGGCTAAAGCCGCGTTGGAAATATGTGACAAGTTCATCTAAACCATAAAAGTAGTTGATACTTTTGGAATTTGATTTTGAAATTTGAAAAAATAATTTAGACCTCCGTTTACTAAACTTCAAGGAGTTTAGTAAACGTACATAAGCCACTAACTTTTAGGGCATTACAAATTTTGGTGACATGCTTACGTTTACTAAACTCGAAAAGTTTAGTAAACGAATGACTTACATTTTGTATAATATTTAATTTTATAAAGTGTCAGCCAATCAGATAAATTTGTCAAATATGTTGTCATTCTAATTGCCTATCTCAAGCCACAACAGTGATATCCGTTTCATCATTCAATTCAAATGAATCATTGATATTCAGCAAATTAATACCCGGCACTTTGCCGACTTCCAAACTCCCCAAATCTGCCTCAAAACCCAATGCTTGCGCGCCATTGAGCGTCGCCCACCGCAGTACAGTTTCAAAATCTACATAGGATTGAAAACGCAAAATCGTTCGCATTTCTTCCAGAATGCTCAATTGCCAATTCGAGGTGAGGCTATCCGTGCCTATCGTCATGCGGGCATTGGTATCAAGAAATGCCTGATAATTTGGCAAACGATTTTCGATGTAAAGATTCGCGTTCGGGCAGGTTGCCCAATAGACATGTGGACTCCACGCCTGAGCAGCTTCAATATCGGCGCGCGTCGTGAGTGTATTGTGTACAAAAAGGGTGCGGTGCGAAGGGTCGAGATGTTCGAGTGCGTAGTGAATTGCCGTTTTATGGTTCGGCTCAAATGCTTCCAAAGAAATCCCAAAACCGCCGTAAAAATCCACGAAACCACCCGTTCCATGTTCAAATAATTCATTCTCCGGGAGAGTCTCCTGATTATGAATGCTGACTGTTTTTTGTGTGCCTGTATTGGCTTCATTTATTAATCGGAATAAAGTTTCCGACACGCTGTATGGCGCGTGTGGTACGCAGGTTTTTTGATGTTTTTCGGCTAATGCTAAGGCATCATATACGGCGCGATATTGGTCGTAAGTCTTTTGTGCATCGCCGTCTTGCAGGAAGTCAAACATTTCGATAAAATTATAATATCGAATATTGCTGCGGCTTTTCCTATCGAATGTATCCGGCTGATTGGAAATATCGCCTACTGCCACAATGCCGTTTTTTTGCATTTCTTTATCAGCAATTTGAATGGCATTTTGAATGATTTCCTCTGTAGCTTCCCGCTTCTGTACTACATTGGTAATGAATGGAATAAGTGTCGTTCCCGTCGCTACTTTCCCCTTCATATGAGAAAGTTCGAGGTGACAATGTGTGTTCACAAATCCCGGTATGAGTACGCCTTTGTGTATTTCCAAATCCTCATCCCGATGCTGATCCCGCGTATCTATCTGAAGAATTTTACCACTATCATCCAAGGTAATAACCCCCTCTCGAATAGGAGTAGTACTTACAGGAAAAACCCAATCGGCAGTTATTTTTTTCATGTGTTGATGAATTGACGAGTTGACGAGTTGTTGAATTGACGGGTTGACGGGTTGATGAATTGTTGTTTTGGCGTGTTGTTGTGTTGAAATTGAAGTAAGAATTTGTGATGCAAAAGTACGATAAAAAATTCATCAATTCATCAATTCATGTGTGTATGACAAATTGCACAAATTATCTCACGCAGAGGACGCAAAGTTCGCAGAGATATTTGGTTATCAAGCCTCTGCGTACTCTGCGCTCTCTGCGTGAGAATTACTTTTGTGCAATTTGTCATACACACTCAATTCATCAACCCGTCAATTCATCAACACATCAAAACAAAAAGGCGATTACTCGAAAGAATAATCGCCTTAGTTCAGCCTTTTAGCAAGCTGTGTATATCGAAATAATTTTGTACTTATTTTGCGTGAATGCAACGTCCCGGTACGACAATAACCTGATTTACAGCATTTTTGCCGATAGGTTTGCCACCAAAGCAAGGATTATTGCCCGGTAAGTATTGTTGTTGGGCATTGGCAGTGAGTATTTCGGTAAGTTTTACAGTGTAATTACCGTTTTGCTTACCTGTTACAACACCTCTCCAACCTGCATTTTGCACGATATGTTCGATTTTATCACCTGTATTGTGTGTGAGC
>CALHBW010000054.1 GCA_937930625.1 uncultured Saprospiraceae bacterium
GGCTACCCATTTAACTTTGCCCAAAGCGAATACTCGTCAGACGAATCCCTTTATTCAGTGCGAATATTTTATGAGACAAATCACTACATTTCACAAAAACCTTCGTCAGACGAGTGCGCCCCGCAAAGTTAGACGGATAGCCTGTAAATTAAAAAAGTAACTGATAATCAGTTTATTGTAATTTGCAGAATGTAAAGTTATTTTTTCACCGTTCTTTATTCACAGAAAGAAGGGACAATATTAGCAGTTTGTGAATTTTTTATTTGTGTTGCTTTTTGAATAAATAAATAATTCGCAGGAAATACCGAACCTGAACCCGCCCAGAAAAACTCACCATTTGATTTACAGAGAGATATAATCGCCTCATTTTCAAATTGGATGATTTCGTTTTCTTCAGTAATGATTTTAAATTCAATTTTGTCAATAGGAGTCCCTATAAATGTTTCCAATACATCAGCATTGACGATATGGATTTCTTCAATCAGGCTGTCGTTAGGGGCAGCATCGGGTAGTTTTTGGGTATTAATGTTGATGTTACTTATGTGTCCTGTAAAATGAGTGGATAGCATGTA
Organism: uncultured Saprospiraceae bacterium; assembly: GCA_937930625.1. GTDB lineage: Bacteria > Bacteroidota > Bacteroidia > Chitinophagales > Saprospiraceae > JAHDEO01. The sequence goes on from CALHBW010000054.1 coordinate 573, forward strand.
GGTTTCTAAACCTTCTATTTGAGCAGGAAGTTGGGGGGCTATTTCGGTGTCGTTTGCGCTTGGAGGCTTAGTGTCTGTTTTGATGCCCAAACATGATTTTGCCATCAATAATAAACCTATACAAATAAGTGCATTTATTTTCATTATGATTCTTTACCGGATTTTCCAGCTTTGCCTGTATAAACGGGAAGCTCATATCCTTTGGTATCGAAACCCGGAGGAACGACCCAATCTGTCCAAACATTTTTGCTGTAAGTTTTTACACAGACAGTATCGCCTTGATTGCCACCAAGCATGTAATACTGTTTGCCGTCTTTACTTTTTCCGAGTATCATGGCGACGTGTCCGCCACCTGTTCTGCTTTTGATACCGATAGCCCCAATGATGGGTTCGTTGATTTTTTTGCCGAAATTAATCCATGATTTTGCGCGATAGGCGGCTTTGGGTGGTTTGTAATTGTGTTGTTCCATGACCCACGCCATAAATGAACCACACCATGCATTCGAACCACCTGAATCATCTGTTCCCCAGAATTTTGAGGATTTGAAATATTCTAATATTCGTGGATTATGTTTTGCGCCAACGACCTCGGCTGTGCCGATTTCCTTCTTTGCAGTGGCTACCCAAGGGGGGACTTTATTGATTGTGAGGACTTTATCTTGTAGTTGAGCAAATACAACAGAATCGTAGATACTCCGCGAAGCTCTACGGTCAAAGCCTTGCAGATGTTCAGGAGTGAGGATTTTTGTTATTGGGTAATTATTAAAGTCGCTCATGGTTGTTGGTGTTTGCTAAGTGATGGCTGTCATTCGTACATTCTGGTCGCGGTGCAGATGTAAACAATAGAAATAACTTTTGTTTTAAAAATATCGACATTTAAAAAGATGTGGGGTGTCAATAGATTTTGAAACTGCCCGACAGGTACGTTTTCCCAAATATTAATTTGCGACCACCAGAGCTTTTAGTAAGTGGTTGGACTGAACTAAGCGACACTTTTAATTATGATAATTCATTGAAAATGAATTATTTATTTAAACTTATTCTTAAACTTGTACTTCCACTTACTTACTGTCTTGCAGCCTCTATTTTCTTCAAAATCTCCTCCGCTTCTTCTATCACGACAGCGTATTTGCGTAAATCGCCCGAACGCTGCACATCTCTGGCTTCCAACATTTTAGCTTCGTATGCCTTCTGTAATTTTGCTACCGGGTCTTTTTTGAATAATCCAAACATATTTCCTCGTATTGATTGTGATAAATAATTTGAATGGAAACAGCAACTTTCATAAAAAGTTGATGCAATAATAATTCTACCCATTCACCATTGAAAATATTAACGGCAAAAAACGCTACACTCACGGGTGACTTTTCTCCATCTTAAAGGATTTCCTAATAAGAAAACATAAATTACACTTGACAATTATTTTTAATTTTAATAAATTTATATTGTAAAATATTTTAATAAATAGGTGTTTACAAATATTAATTAATATGAATGTTTTGTTGTGCTTAGATATATAAATTAATGAACAAGCAACAATATGTTCGACAATTATGAATTTTGAATGAAAAATCTTGAATGATAAAAAATATTTAATTTATTAATTATTAATTGTCAGTAAAAAACAAAGTAAAATTTAAATTTATTTGTCATTCAAAATTCACTCACTCACTCACTCATTCATTCACTCATTCACTCATTCACTCATTCACTCATTCACTCACTCATTCAAAATTATTCAAAAATGAAGCAAATAAAATGGCTATTGATAATTGGCGTTTTGCTCACCATGATAAGCGGTTGTGGCAGTTGCGTCGATACAGACGTTGACGTAGGACCTTCCGGCACAAAAAAGACCGGAGAACTCAATATCACCATCAGCGATTTACAGAAAATCGTCAGTGGCAATGATAAAGAATATCTCTCGGTGACATATTCCGGCGTTCTGAAATCCGCCTCCGGCAGTGGCACGGGCGAAACTACTTTCTCCCGAACACGAAACCACGAAGCCACCCGTAGCAATATCCTCCCCAATCCCGGACTCACACGGCGCGGACTCAAATTTGGCACTTGGGAAGTCACGGTACAAACAGGCAGTTGGACTGCCCGATGCCAAGCCACCGTCAGTGCCAATAAAGGCGGTAACTTCAATTTCACCTATCCACGCACATCAGGTAATTGTAATTAACAGTCGATAGTTGATGGTCGATAGTCCATAGGCAAACGTGAAACAGAGACTTTCTCGCGGCTGCCTATCGACTATGGACTACCGACTATGGACTAAAACACTCACTCATGAAGAAGATTCCATTTATTCTACTTTTTGTCCTTGTCATGCCCCTGCAATTTAGCATGGCAACGGCGGTAGATACCGACGTAAAAGTCGATATTCCGATTCAGGAATTACAGATGTTATTGCAGCAATTAGATGACATCGCGAACGATGTACTCGGACAAGCAGGCATTCAAATTCGACAAACCATCGACGAACTCAACGACAAGGTCGAACAACAAATCGGCAATGTAAAAGACGCCTCAATAGAAGTCATACAAGAGGCATCTGCACAATTGAATATGATTATACAAAACCTTGTAAAAGAGGCAAATAAGCTCTTGCGCGAGGTCAATAAAATGATTCAAGACAGCGTAGATTGCATCAATAAAGCCCTCGCCGAACGCATCGCCCAAATCAAAGACAGCTTCATCGAATTGCTCGATGCAGCCACCGAAGCCATCCAAAATGCGGTTGACCGCATCTATATCCGCGCCACCCAACTCGTAGATACAGGTACGAATCGCGTCGCTACGGTATTGAACAAAACAACGGCGATGATGATTCGTGTCGGCTTTGCGGTCGGGATTTTTATCTTGCTGTTTTGGCTCTTGCGTTCGCTATGGAAATTTGGTGATTCTAAGACGAGTAAAGGACTGCGTTTTGCGATTATCGGAATTGTGGTGGCATTGATTGGCGGTTTGGTATATGGTATTGTTTCGCCGAAAATAGTTAGTAAAATCGCTGGCAATGAAGTCATCATTCCCAAGTGGGAAAACTCTTGCGAAGATGGTGATAATCAATACGATGAATTTATAAAATTAGTCAAAAGAGGCGCGAGCGAACGCGACCTGAAACGCACCGGCGATGCAGCTTTGGAAAATCTCAATTGGTGCTTGCTCACCTCCGTCAGCCCCGAACGCGGACGCGGTACAGCCGAGCGTATTGAGGAGATTTCAGCCGTATTATACCCACCACCACCTGCGCCTTCGTCAAGCGGAGCAAGCGATGTAGCCGTCACTTGTGGCTCGTCGGGCGGACGTCCGGGCAAGGGTATTGCGCCGGGTTGGGTTTCCAAATATGACTTAGGTAAATTGGCGGTGATAGAGGATTTGAGAAAGAAAAATATCAGAATTAAGGACTATAATAAACTCGTTCCTGTCACTGCTACGGCTAATACCAAGCTGCTAAATGTTTACCTAAAAGACGTAAACACAAAAGTCTATACCAACAACCAAGTCATCAAGCCAAATACAGTCATCAATAATCGCACGATGGATTTGAAATATAAAGATGTCTCCAACGTCGTGAAGATGAATCGACTGAATTTAAACAGGTGATTTTTAATGGATAACGGATAATGATTAATGTTTAAAACCACCCTAAAAAAATAGAGATAAAGTTCATTGAAAATTAGGAAAATTAGGAAGAAATACAAAAGCAGGTTTTCTTTGTGTTAGGAAAATATCAAAGACTACCTGCTTATGAAAAAAAAAATATACAGCAAGATACTAAAAAAGCTCCTAAGTCTGTACCCTAAAGGCTTAAAAGGTCACGCTGGTCGTCGCTTGAAAAAGCTCGCTGGTCTGGTTTGTGGGATGATTCGCAAGAAAAAATCTAGTATGCGTGCTTTAGGCAGTGGCTTACCCCAATACATTACAGCGCATAGTCGAGAAAAAGCCAGCAAATTATTTTTGGACAATGCTTGGAATGACTATGAAACGCATTACCTGCCTTACATGGAAGCGTTTTTAGCTGATTTTATTGAGCAAGCTGGAACACAAGGAGTCGTTTATTTAGTCATTGATGGCTCTCAAATGGGCAATAAACACGTTGCCCTCATGGTCAGTTTGCTTTACAAAGGACGTGGCATTCCTATCTGCTGGGTCGTCAAGAAAGGAGGAAAAGGGCATTTTACCTCACAGATGCATCTGGAACTCATCCAATCAGTTGAGCAGTACTACGCAAAGCAATTGACACAAAAGCCTGTTGTGTTACTTGGAGACGGGGAGTTTGATAGTGATAAACTGCAAAGCTTTTGCCAAGGTAAATCTTGGAAATATGCCTTTAGAACAGCCTGTGATACTGTATTTTATGAAAACCAAGACCGCTTTCAGGCTAAAGATTTGGCAGTCCCCGAAGGACTAGACTTTTTATTCATCCCTGATGTAGAGTTTACTCGTAAGCGGTTTAAAAACGTCAACTTTTTACTTTGGCATTCTCCGAAATATGATGACCCTATCCCCATCGTATCTAATTTTGATAATCCTTTAGATATCATAGAAGCCTACGACAGAAGGTATTCTGTTGAATGCCTATTTAAAGACTTGAAATCCAATAGCTTTAATTTACATAAAACTCGCTTAAAGTCAGCTTTTGCCATCGCCAACTTAATTATGGTAGCGGCTTTTGCTTTTACTTTGCTTATCAAATTGGGAACAAAATACGAGAAATCTCCTTTACGAAAATATATACACCGAACTAGACCAGACCGCAATGAGTTCTCTATATATTTTTTCGCACTCGAATTATTAGACCACTTGTTAGACGAAGATATTGACTTCGACTTTTCTTTCCAATTTTCCAAATTTTCAATGAACTCTTCTTGATCTTTTTTAGGGTGGTTTTAAACTAACAGATTTGGGTGATTTTGGAAACATAACGAATCTGCTGGATTTATCCATACAGTCTAATGATGCTTTGACTAATTTATCCGGTTTAGAGAATCTTTTAGACTCATACGCAGTAGTTATCACAGGGAATGATGCATTGAATAGCTTAGATGGGTTGGTAAGTTTGGGTAGGGCTAATGGTCTATTTATTGAGGGAAATCAGAGCTTAACAAATTTGTCGGGCTTAGAGAATATTTCGTTTGTACAGGCAGGTACAGATATAATTGATAATGCCTCATTAAATGATATTTCAGCTTTAAGCAATACCCATTTAGGCGAATACATAAATATATCCAATAATCCTGTTTTATCTGTTTGCAATATAGCGAGTGTATGCGATCACTTGAATGAAGGGCGCGATGCATTCATCAACTATAATACAGGAGAGTGTACTTATGCCGAACTTGTGTATGTTAATTGCGGATCTGCCTTTCCAACCTGTCCGCTTGATGGAGATGTATTACTCAGAACACAGGAAGACGTAGATTCATTTGCTGTGAGATTTCCAAGTTGTACAACATTAAAAAGCCTTAGAATTATCAATTGGTCATCTCTACCTCCTACCAATAATCTAAGTCCACTTCAGCAAATTGAGACAATTGAAGAGGCGTTGATTATTACTAATAACAACATTACTAATTTACAAGGCTTGGAAAATTTGACTTCAGCCGGGAGTTTGAATATTCGTGAAAACGACGTTTTAACTGATTTGAGCGCACTGGAAAATTTAAATAGCGTTGAAGGACTTTATATAAGTTATAATGAAATGCTAAGTAATTTAAATGGACTGGGGAATATCAATCATAATTTAATACAGTTTATATCTATAGAAAATAATCCTAATCTGTCTGTTTGTTATGTAGAAAGTGTTTGTGGATATTTACAAAATGATGGTGGCAACAGCATAGAAAATAATACCTCCGGCTGCAATTCAGAAGAAGAAGTCGAAGCCTCCTGTACTGCCCTCCCCGTCGAACTCACCCAATTCAATGCCGAAGCACAACGCAACAGCATCCTCCTCACTTGGCAGACCGCTACCGAAACCAACAATCAAGGCTTTGAAATACAGCGCAGTAAAGACGGCATCACTTGGGAGAAAATAGGCTACCAACAAGGCGCAATCAACAGCAATACTACACAAGATTATCGCCACAACGACACCCAACCACTATCGGGCATCAACTATTATCGCCTCAAACAAATAGATGTGGCGGGTGATTTTATTTACTCTGATGTGGTGAATGTATGGTATGAAAACGGAGGCTTTGGTGTTTTTCCTGTACCTGCAAAAGATGAAATTACCCTACAAATCGAAAGCCCCGAAGCGGCTGTCGAAATCCGCATCAGCAACATTATAGGCGAAGTCATACACACGCAAGATTTGCAATTATCCGAAGGTGTTAATCAACTTACATTCGACATCAGCGAGTACGCAAACGGTATTTATTTCCTGACCATAAATAATGGCGACAAAAACGGTACACAGCGTTTTGTAAAGCATTAATAACCTATACAAAATCTTTAAAACAGCCTTCTAATTCATCGAATTAGAAGGCTGTTTTGATGAATGAATACCAACATTTTTTTATCTTGGACTTATTTTTCATTTAAATAAAATTCACATTATGAAAAAAACAGCTTTAATTATCTTGCTCGCAGTGAGCGCGTTAGGCTGTCCGAATAAAGATAAATCCGATTGTATTCAGGATAAAATCGCCACCTTTGAAAATGACAACTGGGCAAATGGCAAAATAACACGATATACTTTTCAAGGAGCTGATGTCTATTTTCTCAATGATGGTAGTTTTATTGCCGATGGCTTATTTGAAGTAGTTGATGAAGATTGCAATACCATTTGTTCATTGGGTGGGCTTGCAGGTATCACGGAGTGCAATGGCAAAATTTTTGATGATGTGGCAGTGGAAGAGGAAGTCATTTGGGAAGAACAATAGAAAATTGGTTAATTCTCAAAGTGTATTTATCTTTGGCGATACTTTCTCAAAACGAATCACAAACATGGACGCTATTTTCAAAAAACTCAATTTCAAAAACCAACCCAACATACTCATACTCAATGCGCCCGACAGCTTTCAGGCGAATATAGACGCAATGGCAGCGTGGACTAATATCTCACTCAACATCAACCAATCAGAAGAAGTAGAATTTGCCATAATATTTGTCACAAAAAAAGCAGATACGGACGCACTCATACCCCAAATTGCTCCCAAATTAAAGGGAGATGCCCTACTGTGGTTTGCCTATCCCAAAAAAAGCAGCAAAAATTATAAAGCCGACTTCAACCGCGACAACGACTGGACAGCCATGGGCGAACACGCCTTAGAAGGCGTCCGCCAAGTAGCCATTGACGCCGACTGGTCAGCCATACGATTCCGCAAAGTACAATACATCAAAAAAATCACCCGAAGAGAAAGCTTTGCCCTTAGCAAAGAAGCCAAAGCAAGAACGACACAGAAAGGAAAGTAAATCTATTCTACCATTCTCGCAAATTAGAGTTGATTAATTCCCTGCCTATGCTTATCTTTGATAAAACTAATTGACTCAATCACACTATGAAATTTAAATATTTTCTTGATGAAAATGATGTCATAGAACGCTTAGAAAATTTGGTTATCCATGCCGAAAACCGTGATTTTGGAGATTTGGATTTGGGTATGGAGGGCTTCTATTTCAATATTGAAAATCAATTGGACATACTTGGAAAAAAGCTGGACGAAGCCAATATCACATCACAACAAATGGATGAAAAACTCCTTAATTTGATAGATAGAGCCATTCGCATTCTCGTTAAAAATTATTGATATGCCATACGCTGAAATACTGAAAGAATTGAGAACAAAAAGAAATTTGCCCCTTACAGAAGTAGCGGACAACTGCGGTATTACTTCCGATAATTTGGCAAAAATCGAAAATAACGAAGTAAAACCGGATATGATTTTATTGGAAAAATTAGCTAATACATACGACATTCCTTTGTCAATTATTCTTACAATTGATAAAGATGAGCGAGAATTGGAAAAAGGTCTATCGGAAGACGAGCGCAAAATGAAAGACATTAAACGCGAAATTATTGATGATGTTTACATAAATAAAGACTTCAAACTCAGTGATGTAGTAAATAATCTCAAACAACTCCGCCAACTTAAAGAAAGTACTCAAGTCGAAATTTGAACCTAAACCAAAAGCGAATGTTCCATTATCTAATTAAAAACATTCACTCATTCACAATTCAGTCATTCACTCATTGAGATGAAAAATCCGATAGATAAAGATAACATCACCGAAACACCCGGCACGCTCACCTATGCACACAACGTAGGCAGTGCCATCGTCAAGCCCATCGACAAAGGGCGTGTAAAAGGACGCGCCGTATCTGCCATGCACGAGCAGACCTCCACCCAACTCGCCCAAATCCAGCGACAAGTAGAACTCCTCGCCGAACAAGCCCGTCAAATCAAAGCCCGCATCGAAATCTCCGAAAAAATCTACATGGCAGAAATCGGTTTCGAGCCACTCATCGGACACATCTACCACCTCTATGACAAGCCCGACGAAAGCCTCGTCCTCGCTATGGTCGGTCCCAACGAATGGGGCAAAAGCGGTATGCCTTTCAATAACTTTCTCGCCACCGTCAAACTACTCTCCGACCACACTTGGGAAATACAGCATTAAATTCCAAATCCAAACGCGGGGTAGTACGTGGTTTTTTTTTATTTTTTATGGAAAAAAATTCGCGCTCAACCTTTCGTAAAAAGGACAACACAACATCATTGGCAACACATTCAGGCAGTATCGTTTCACATTCAGCACCAAAGAAATACTCAACATATTTCCTCACCCACACTTTACTTCATCTACCGCCCTGCTTTCTTGCTAATTAAGCCCTCAATATCGAATATTGCCAGACCTCTTTTGAGTTTTCTGGGTAATATGATTTGATTCGTAATTCATTGACGATTAAAAATTGCAGTAAGTTATTGATTATTAATTAGTTAAAAACGAATAACGAGTCAACGAATAACGGGTTACGGCACTACATTTCACTTGAGTTACGGATTTTCAAAAACCTTCAAATTAAGTTTAAATCCGGGCATAATACCTTCACCGTTAAGCGTATTATCAAAACCTTCGACAGTTATTATCTCACCATTTTCACGATAAATAATAGCATTTTTATCCCGCGAATTAATCAACCAAGCCAAGCGTACCCCATTCTCCATCCACTCCTGCATTTTTTCTTTCAATCTTTTCAAACCATCAGATTTAGAGCGCACTTCAATAATAAAATAAGGTACAACAGGCAAAAACTCATCTTTTTCTTCGGCGGTCAATGTTGCCCATTTTTCAGGATGAATCCAAGACGCATCCGGCGAACGAACCGCACCATTTGGCAATTTGTATCCTGCCGAACTATTAAATGCTCTTCCCGTATTTTGATTCGTCCAAAGTTTCACATAAAAATAGGCTTCACCATCGCGGTGACTTGAATTTCCGGTCAGTGGCGGCTTTATGATAGTATTTCGGTTTTTATCACGCTCAATTCGCAGTTTTTTATTCACCATACAAAAATGCAAAAACTCCTCATCAGTCATCCCTTCGTGATAATCCCGAACTTCATATTTTGTATCTGCTTCAAATACTAACATAAATTTTGTTTTGAACAAATATAAAAAGAAATTCCGAAAAAAACACACCCTCTCTCGTCTCACTTCTCTCGTCTCAAGTCTCTTTTTTTTCAAACAAAAAATTGCAAACACCAAACAAAAACCGTAACTTCACCAAAAATAACCCTCAAAACCAGCCTTTTATCTCAAAACTCACCAATGTTAGGAACTTTTTTGCATAAAAAAGTGTACAAAAGTGGTAATTTGTGTCTAAATATTGTAATTTTGAAGTT
>CALHBW010000055.1 GCA_937930625.1 uncultured Saprospiraceae bacterium
CAATATGTTCGCCAAATTGAAAATTGATAATTAATTTATTTTTTATTTCATAAAAAACTTAAAATTAAATAATTACAAATTATAAAATAAAATTAGTTATCAATTATACATTCTCAATTCTCAATTTGGCGAAGACATTGATAAATTATTTATAATTAATAAATTAAATCATTTTCACGTTAGAAAACTTTTACATTTTACATTTAATATTTTACATTTTACATTAAATGTTCGTCCATTTTCTTTGGGTAATTTTCTCTTTTTTGACGGTACGCGCATATACGCAATACGGATGGGTTTGGCACTCTGCAGGAGTGACTTCGGGGAAATATTTTTGCGACGCATCAATGTCATTCCTCAAAAAGAACGCATTGAAACCATAACGGTTTGCGCCTATTAAGCGATAACCTTTTTCCTTTGCCAATTTATTCAAAGCTGCCAACGATGCTCCTGCATAATATTCCGGTGCATCCGACACAAAATTCGGGTCGTAAGGAATTGTGACCGCCACTTCCGGCTCCCACAGATTGTTACATTCAGCCACGATGACACGCGGCGAAATCACCTCAATCGCCTTCCACACCCAATAATCCATTCCGTCTATATCAATTGAGAGCAAATCTATTGCTCCCTGAAAATTATTTTGCTCAATAAGGTCATTGATATTTTCTGCCGTCACAAGCGAACCCACAAGATGTGGTAGCCACGTTCGCACATCCCGGTGGCGGCGATAGTAAGCTTTGCCGTACCGAATATTCAGTGGGTCGGTATCTATCAATAAACCCTCAAAGTCGTGATGTATCAGCAAATTTGCGGAATTACACTCCACTCCATTGCCACATCCTATCTCAATCACTTTACGGTTCGTAAAACCGATAGTCGCAAAAATATACAATATTATCCCATCTTCCCCATTTTGAGAGAAATTTCGGAAAGAAATATTTTTGAAATTGGGGTCTTCATGTTGATTATCAGCGAGTTGTTTACGATAAATTTCTAAAAGTTCGATTTGTTTTGCGCGGCTAATTGTTCCTATAAAATCACCTGTACTACGGATTTTTTTGAAAAAACGAATACCGTCGATACCCGTTTTTTCAAATATAAAAATTAAGAGTAATTTGAATAATTTCTTCATGCGAATAAAGTAGCACAGGCTTCCAGCCTGAACCGCGTTAAATTAGAAAAATTCACCTACATAAAAAACGCCTGCAAACGTGCCGACTGGAAGCCTGTGTTACAGTGATTCCCATAAAAAGTAACAAGCATAAGAACGATACGGCTTCCATGCTTCGGCAATTTCGTTCATGCGTTTTTTGAGTGTTTTTTTATCGTCATCTTCCAAATTATAGAGCTTGACCATAGCATTTTTAATCCCCAAATCACCCACAGGAAATACATCAGGTCTTCCTAATGAAAACATCAATATCATCTGCACTGTCCACGCTCCCACTCCTTTTATTTCTGTCAATTGTGCAATCAATTCATCGTCTGTCATTTTATCGTATTGGGCTTTGGTTAGTTGATTTTCTTTGAAATATTGCGCTACATTATGCGCGTATTTAGCTTTTTGATTGGAAAAACCTGCACCGCGTAAGGTATCGTGCGGAGTAGCGAGTACACTTTCAGGAGTGGGTTTGTTTTCATACAAATCAAGAAAACGTCCGTAAATCGTAGCGGCAGCTTTCACAGAAAGTTGTTGTCCGGTGATAGAGCGAATGAGGTCATTAAACAGGTCGGCTTCCGCGCCCCTGTGTGGTGGGATATTACCGGATAAAATAGGTTTCAAAATCGGGTCGCGCGAGAGATGTGTTAAGATTCTTTTTATATTGCTCATGGCTGTTTAGTGTTGTAGTATCGTGGTGTCGTAGTATGGTGGTGGTGAATATACAATTTGTTATGGAATTTGCATATACTGTAAACGGGGTAAATTTCGGAAAACTGTAATGACTGCTTTAGCTGTCAAGTGAAATAAAAAAAGTATTTGTATTTTACTGTTAAACAACAATGTAATTGACAGCTAGGCTACCCGTTTAAGTTTGCTTGCGGGATAGTACTCGTCTGACGAAGGCTTTTGTGAAATGTCGTGATTGGTCTCATAAAATATTCGCATTGAATAAAGGGATTCGTCTGACGAGTATTCATTTAGGCAAAGTTAAATGGGTAGCCGACAGCTAAAGCAGTCATTACGGGCTTAGTCGAAAAACCGATATTTTCCGAAATCTATACCGTTCACAGTATAATTCAAAATTAACGTGAAGTACAACGTATTTTTCTTTATTTTTGTAAATACCAAATTAATGTAAAAAACGTAGCGTAATGCCTCCGGCTTGCGTCCGCGTACTATTTGCTCATTTCTATATTTGAGTGAAAGTAACACAGGCTTCCAGTCTGCACCGCGTACTATTTGCGCGTTTTTTTTGTTTTGTAAATGATAAATTAACGTGAAGTATAACATGTCTTTTATTTTGTAAATGATAAATCAACATGAATTTACTTTATGAAATAAATAACAAAAACCTCCTGATTCACACACACCAAAACCCCTATTTCACCGCATCTTTCAAACACAAGTAACCGCCAAATTAACCATTAACCATTAACCATTGAGCATTAAAAAATTAATCATTATTAATGAAATATATATTTTCCGTTTTAATTATTTCCCTGATATTTGCTTGTTCGCCTGACCAACGCGACAAGCTCACCCCCAAGCCCAATGCTATCGGCAAAGCCGGTCAAATCCTCGTCGTAGCAGAGGGAGATGTGTGGAACAGCCTTGCCGGAGAAGCTTTTCGTGAGCATCTTTTGGAAGAATTTCCGGTGCTGCCGCGTCCTGAATCGCGCTTTGATGTGAAGCATGTTGAGGGTATAAAATTTACTTCTTTAAGGAAAGAATGGCGCGTCATTATTTTCTTGGGCGACCTTTCGCAGACTTCCAAAACGACTAAGGAAATCACCCGCGCCATCGGTGAACAAGGCGTAGAACGCGCCAAATTGGAATTTGATTATAACACCACTTATCGCGAGGATATTTGGGCAGATGGGCAGTTGATTATCTATATGTTTGCACCAAACAAAGCACAACTACTTGAAAATGTGCAGAATAGAACCAAAAGTGTCATCACCAAAATAGAAGAAGCCGATTTCCGAAAAATACGCGCCAATACCTACCAATCCGGTATCAATCGCGAGGCGGTAAAGGACATTCGGGATAAATTTAAAGTATCATTAGATATTCCCGGCGCGTATCGCGTTGCGGTCTATGATTCGCTCAATAACGAAATGTGGCTTCGTCGCGAAACCCAAACTATCAGCAGCAATATTCTCCTGAAAACAATGGATTACGACAAAGCAACTTTGCTCACCGAAACCAATATAGTCGCCATACGAGACAGCGTAGGCAAACGCATGATTACCAGCGCAGCTGATGGCTCGTATATGGTCACCAACCAAGTTGACTTGCCTATCGAATATCAAAAAACCAATATTCGCGACTTCTACACGCTCGAAGCGCGCGGCGTATGGGAGTTGGAAAATGACTTTATGGGCGGTCCGTTTTTGAGTTACATGGTCTATAATCCGAATACGGAGAAGGTCGTTTATATGGATGGTTTCGTACATGCACCCGGTGAGGATAAACGCTCGCTGATGCAGCAGTTGGAGTTGATTATGCGGTCTTTGAAGTTTTAGAAGATTCACAAAAAATATTGGGACATTTTACTTTCGTAAAGCGAAAATAAAATGTCCCTCAAAAATCAATCTACAAGTCTTTTACAATTTGCAATTTTTCCGTGAATCGCAAGCTCCGGAAACGCCTGATTTACAAGCAGTTTCAAAGTCCTGACAAGCTTTTAACAAGTTACCTTGTTTTTCATAAGTTCTGCCACGAAGCCAGTAGAGTTGTTCATCATTAGGCGTATGGCGTAGTGCCATATTGAAGTTAATCATTGCATAAGAATAGTTCCCCATAAAAAGGTGTGACACACCACGAAATTGAAAAACTCCGGGATAATCAGATTTAGACTTTAATACCTTGTCATAATCTTCAATTGCTTTTTGATGATTATTGATGGTGGCATAGTAGCGTCCCCGATTATAATACAAATCGGCATTATTGGGAATACGTTGGATACCTTCATTCAAGACAGCTATACTTTTATTTACACCATTTATCTGCCTATTCAGCTCTGCTGACTTGATATAGGCTGCTGCCAATCCGGGAGATTTTTGACGAGCTAAGTCGAAATCTCTCAGTGCCCTTTCATTTTGATTCATATTAGATTCTGCCAGACCTCGATAGAAATAGAATGGTCCATAACTGGAGTACTTCACAATAGCATCGCTAAGAACATTGATGGCTTGCCGATGCTCATTTCTATTTATATACTCAATCCCAAGTTGAGTATATTCTTCTACCTCTTGTCTTTGTTGGGCTTGTAAACGCTGTTGTTCTATAGCTTCGTCCAATATTGCTCCTCCAAGACGTCCCAACATACCGCTAATAGGATCTTCAAGAATAATAAAGTCATCATCGAACGGTTGACTAAAAAGCGAAGACGTAGAAATAAATAAACAACTAACAATAATTAATAATCTCATTTTAAAATAATTTTTATGTGAACAAATAATTTTCAAAACATAAATTAAAAAGCCATACCCGCACCTATTCTCCACTGAATATCAATACCTTGTTCTCTCTCCGGTTGTAGAGACGGAGTTCTCAGCTCACTGAGATTAGGGTTGATATAGTGTAATCCCCAGTTATCATTAGGCGTAATCGTCATTGGCGGAGAGATTCGACAAGACACAAAAAAAGTTAGTCCATAGATGTGTTCAAGTCCTTTAGAGACTCTATTCTCATTGTATATGTAAGTCAACTTAGCCGTACCATAAAGTCGATTATTTACATCAGCTACATTTTTGAATTTGTCATCTACCAATGCAAAAGGCGAAGGGAGATGCTGAACTACTATTCCATCTGAATCCTCTCTTTGGTCAAATTCCAACTCCACATCCTGATAAATCGCAAAACCTGCTCCGGCGTCCAGTAAAATACGTGGATAAAAGTGTAAGCGTGCGAATCCACCAACGCTACCTTGTCTGATATTCAGATTTACCCTGCTAATATTTCTTAATTGGTAATAACCTTCAAAAGCCTGAGCAACATAAGTGGAATCCACCCAAAATGTATTATTATTGATACTGGTCAGCCCATAAGAAAGCCTGTCCCATTTAGCAAACCCATACAAGCTGAGAAATTGCTTGGAACTACCCAGTCTTTTTTCCCCGGGCAGCTTAAAATTCACCGTCCAATCTTGAATAACTCTGGAACTCTCCTCTGTCCAAAAACTATTTAAGCCTTGACGTTTCAACATCCAAGAATAATCTACTCCTAGATATGGGCTGATAGAACCAAGTTTATTGGGAACAAATTGCTTGAATGAAAATGACTCAAAAGCTGTTGACCATTCGTTATCTGCTTCGTTTGTTGATGCTTGATAGATTGACTTTTTTTCTTTCAGTGATTTATATAAATCAACGGTTTTTCCGACCAATCCGAATTGCTTTAAAATATAAACAGTTGTTTCCCAATCTTCACCCTCTATGTAAAAAGCAATATCTTCCCACATGTCAGGAAAAGGCAGACGTTCACGGATTTTTGTCTCCAAAGTTTCAACATCCTGCCGAAATTCCTGATCTGCATATCGCAGTTGAAATTTAGCGTTCCTTTTATAAGCCGATTTGTAAGGAACGTATGTGGTTTTATGTTTCTTCAAAATGATAGGGCTTTTTAATGTCGTACCCATGATTTCCAAATTACAATCTGACATATTCGTAATTCTTAACTCGTACTTGGTAGGAGCAGATACGCTAATCAGTTTTTTTTGAGCCATGCTCAAAAATGGTAGAGTCAGTAAAGTCAAAATCAGATAAAATACTCGGTTGTTTTTCATAAGTAACAATTTTAAAAGTGAAAAATATAATTTCGTTTTAGTTTGATAATCAAATTAAAATAGGCAGATGCTTTACTTTTAAACCACCTGCCTTTGTGGTCTAAGATTTGAGTGTTTTTCAAATTAAATTGAATAAAAATTTATACTTTTAATAAATATGTTATTAACTATAAATTACTTGTATGAAGCCATTGTCCATACTTCAATACTTAATTGAGGTCATCTTCGAAGATGTTAAAATTGAAAATGTATAAAATTGAGTGCGCCTTTCAATGATTCAAAGTTGCAATATGTTTTTTTTATTTTCAAATGAGAAAAAACATAGGAAATCCGAATATTTTTTAGCATCTATTTAAGTAAAATATTGTAAATCAATTATTTAAAATTAAATAAATGCTAAAAAACACTCAATTATAGGAGTAGTATATTTTTTTATTGATTATCGCAATTATCGATTTCCGCATCAAGCCACGCATTGGAATGTATAGAAAATCCCGTATCCAGCTTAATCATATCTTTAGCGCGGTATATTACAGAATCACCTACTGGTATAGCATCATTTGAAATCACTTGACTTGGCAGACATTCGGGAACATACACAATGCTGGTTGTATTGCCGATATAGGCGGTGCTACCATCGGCAGACATTACCTGACCGCACAATGTAACACAATAAGGGTCAGTAACTTGCGTATCATGCGTAACAACAATAATACCCGCTACAGGTACGCTGTCAAGTGGCTGGTCTATGCCGTCAGTGCGTGTAAAAGCCACATCAAGTCGATTTTCCTGATCAACAAATATATCTACATAAGCATCAGGTGCCAGAGATGAGCCGACAGTGTCTATCTGTACACCTTCAACTTTCATATCATCAAAGACAATACTACATGCGACTCCATGTACGCTGTCGGCATTTAGCACATATAATTCATAAAAATGAATCGTAGAATCCGCCGTAATTATAACCGTATCGTTCCGTAGCTCATAATTGACGGGAGTAAGTAACATGGGGAACATTGAGGCATCCGTATTATAGGTCGTATCATAGTTTTGAATCAGGGCGTCAAGGTCTTGACTGTCCACTATACCGTCACCGTTGCCGTCTTGGTGCTTTCCGTTGATACCACTGACGAAGACATCCCAGTCAGGGCATGGTTGTAGTATCCAATCCAAAGAAGAATCCGGACGAGTGACTCCGGTATTCCCTGCTGCTATTCCCCAATGTAGTACATCGTCTATGGAAGCATGGCGGTTGGCATTGAAATCACCGGGCAGTACGTCGTCATAATTGCAGGTATTGGTTCCATCAAGGCAGAAGTCTTCAAACCTACCGTTGGGTAAATTGATGTATTGCAGGGAATTGAGTTGTGAGCAGAGATTGGTCAGATTGGGATGGTAGCAGCCGCTTAGATTCGTACCACCCAAATTTAAGGTAGATAAATCCGGTAAATCTCCCAATTCGGGAGGAATTTCACCTGTAAGGTCTTGATTTCCAATAACTAACTCTCTTAAAGCCATTAAATTTCCGACGTTAGGTGAGATACTTCCCGTATATTGATTGCCCCACAAATATATTTTTTCGAGTTTGGTTAAACTCCACATTTGCGGGGGCAGATTGCCGGAAAACTGATTCTGTTGCGCCCAAATTTCTTTGAGATTAATTAAATTTGAAATTTCAGGCGGAAAGTTTCCTGTCAATTCATTATATTGTAAATTTATAGCGATTAAATTTGTAAGATTGCTGAATTCGGGTGGAATTTCCCCCGAAAGCCCATTAGTGCCTAAAAATAAACGGTCTAAATTAATTAAATTTCCAATTTGCGGCGGAATACTTCCTATAAGTTGATTGTTATACAAACGCAAATCTGTGAGGTTTATCAAATTTCCAATTTCAGCCGGAATGGTACCGTTCAGTAAGTTGTTTTGTAGATAAATTCGGGTCAGACCTGTCATATCTCCAAGTTCCACCGGAATGGGACCTTCCAAATTATTTCCCGCTAAGTTTAAGGTGCGTACACAACCATTCCCGTCAAATGCCAAACCGTGCCATGTATCTATCGGCTGAGTCAGAGTCCATTTATTTGTCCAGTTTGCCCCATTGGTGGAGTTGTACAGCTCAACTAAAGCAAGCGAATCAAGCTCTCTACATGTGAAAATAGGACATGTACCTACGCCTGTGGCACAGAAGTCTTCCCATGGAGCATCAAAGTTATTGCCATCAGAAATATCTTCGTTACCATCAAATTGATGGAAATTAAGTTGAGTGCATAGCACTGATAAATTGGTATCATAACATCCACTTAATTGATTGTCATTTAAATCTAAGTATACCAAATTACTTAAATTTCCGAATTCAGATGGTATAGTTCCACTTAGTTGGTTATAGTCCAAATCCAACCAAATTAGATTTAAATTCCCCATTTCAGGCGGTATAATTCCACTCAGTTGATTATTATCCAAATCCAAATGAGTCAAACTGTTTAAATTCTCAATTTCATTAGGAATACTTCCATTGAGTTGATTATTGCCTAAATACAAACGTACTAGATTATTTAAATTTTCAATTTCAATAGGAATATTTCCCACAAGGTTATTACCTGTATTTGATATGTAAGTACAATTTGTATCACCGTCTAAATCAAGGCAGACTACACGGTCATTTTCATTAAGTATCACCCCATACCATGTGTTTATAGGTTCGTCTAGATTCCATGTATTTGTCCAGTCCGGTCCGTTCGTAGAATTATAAAGCGCAACAAGCGCAAGCGAATCACTTTGTCTGGGATTAAGTTCGGAGCTTTCGTACACGCCTACGGCGTTCCAAGCCTCTATTACCTGTTGCTCTTCGTTAGAATCTGCACCGTACAAATCTATTGTTGCTTGTATAGATTCTGCACGTGCATCTTCATATTGAGCGGTCTGTGTCAAATAAGTAGTGAGGGTGCGATAGGCGATGGCAGCGGCTTTTTCGATGCCGATACCGACGACACCGTATTGATATGCGTCTCCATTGATAGTAGTATCATTAGTGCCGCTGCCACCTTCGGAGAGCAAGTAGAACCAACGATTCTGCACGCCGCTATTGAAGTGTACACCTCCACAGTCCTCGGCATCGGTGTGCCAATACTCACCTAAGTAAGTATTGGGTTGCTGTGTCAGTGCATTGGAATCTTTGGGATTTCTCATGTTACGGATGCAGGTTTTTCCGGTTGTGGGTACGACAAAATCTCCACCAATAAGCCAGTCGTTGCTACCACGCATGTACCATTCGGCTACTTCGCCAAAAATATCGGAGAAGGACTCATTGAGCGCACCGGATTCGTCAAGGTAAATCAGATTGGCAGAAAAATCAGTGATGCCGTGCGTCATTTCGTGAGCAACTACATCGGGCGAGGTCAGCGAATTGTACCTAACACCATCCCCGTCACCGTAGCTCATCCACGCGCCGTTCCATGAGGCATTATTGGGGCTTCCGCCGGGAAAAATAGCGTGTACCCAACTCATTAGCGGCATACTATCTCCATCCAGGCTCTCTCTTTCATGCACATCGCGAAAATATTCATAAGTTTTCTGGGTTGCCCAGTATACTGCGACTGCAGCCGAGTCACTCTCAAAAAAGCCATCAGGGTCAGTAATGGCAGCGTCCTGCGATTGAGTTGCATCAAAGACCTGCATACCTCCGCCAATGTTATTTTTCAGGGTGTACGTATTTCCTTCCTGACAAGCCGTAAAATTGACCGTATCGGAGTAGTGAGCCACACCGGACGCGGGTGTGTCGGTACAGTTATGGATTTTTTCTAAAGTCTTGAGAATATTGCCATTTATCGCATCTACATAAACTATTTGTCGTGTGTGGGGTTGTATAGCATATATATTAAATTTATATGCCAAGCGATAATTCGCAGTTTTTTGTTTGAATGTAGGGTCAATTATAATTAATTCGCCCGATGGATAAAAGCTTGCATTTGAATTTTTTTTGATATATTTGATACTTTGTTCGTGTGCAGGGTCATTCCATGCATATCGGGTGGCGTTGATGTGTGCTAAAGCAGCTTGTAGGGCTGTGGCTTGGTTGATTGTGGGGGTTGTAGAGAGATTGAGACGGCGGATGAGTTGACCGTTAGCGTGTTTTACGCGGTTGTTTTTCTCGTGCATGAGGTATATCGCGCCTTCTATCGGTATATCCTTATAAGTTTGTTGATAACGATAATGGCGATAACCAAGTGCATCGTCTTTTGTGGTACAAAGTGTGAGGTCGTCATTTATATCTAGGGACAGGGCGGTTTTGTTGGTAGCTAGTTTGTCAGCAGATATTTGTTCGTTGGCTTTGAAAGTACGTCGTTCTTGGGCGTGTATTTGGGATATAATTAGTGTGAGGACGCATAGCGTGTGGACTAAAACTCTCATAGTATCAGGTGTTTTGCCTTTTAGCCGGTAATTCAATTCATCAATAATTGAAGTGCTAAAAGTTGTTCTACTTGCAATTCAATGATTCAAAGTTGCAATATGTTTTTCTTTGTTTCAAATGAGAAAAATTGCAAAAAATCCGAATATTTTTACATTCTTCCTTGTGTAAAGTGCTAATAAACAGTTGGTTGTTGCTTTATAAAATGTCAAAAAACAATCAACAATACTTATTTTTTCATAAAAAAATACTTTATATGAGACCCTTGTGCATAGAATTATTAGAAGAATTTAAAACAAAAGAACTAACTAAACTGACATATTTAGTCTCATGCCGCTATTTCAATTCTGACGATTATGTAGTCAAATTATTGAATGCATTAAAGAAATATATGCTGAGTAAAAGGGATTTTACCGAAGCATTAAAGTGTAAAGTATATGAAGAGGTATTTGCAAAAAAAGTCAGTGGAAAAGAGCTGAATGAAGCTCAAAGAAAACTACTTAACAAGAAACTCAATCTGCTGCTTGGTTTGGCAGAGCGATTTTTGGCGATAGAGGCGTTGGAGGAAAATTCCGCTTATCGCAATGACTTATTGTACAAAAAGATACGAAAAAAAGGCAGTCTAAATTATTTGAAAAGCGTATTAAAGAGGGTAAAAAGGAATTAGAAAAACAAGTGAAGAAGGATGAGAAATATTATTTCCATCAATATATCATTGAACAGAATATTTTAGAATCACTACATCTAAATGAAAGGCTATTCAACGAAGATAATTTGGAGAAATTAATAGAGTCTATTGATATTCATTTTGTCTTACAAAAACTCGGACTTCAACTGACTTTATTATCGCTAAATGGAAAAACGATAAGAAATTATGACGATTGTATGGAGTCTATAAAAGCCATGAAATCACTGCTCAACATTCCTAAATATGCAAAGCATCCACTAATTAGTACTTGTGTAACCGCAATAAATTTGGTGAAAACAATGGTAGAAATAGCCGCAGCAGAACAAAAAGTAACAACAATGAAAACATCTACTGAAAAAGCAACCAAAAAAGAAGAATTAGTCGTAAAAGCATTGGCAGCAAAAGCGAGTTGTAATAAATTATTGAAATTATTGGATAAAAATACTACTGTTATTACCCAAAGAGATTTGAGTGCCTTTTATGTGGTGGCAACAAATTTTTATGCCGCCGAAATTGCAGCCGGACGGCTTGGTTATCAGGGGTATTTTAATCTTTTTAAAACGATGGATGAAAAAGACGCAATGCTTGAGGATGATTTTATGCCTGCCATTAAGTGGAAAAATGCCATTAATGCGGCCTGTAGAGTCGATGAAATTGATTGGGCAGTTAAAGCTATTCAAAAATATAAACCTTATGTAAACGAGTCTGTACGTGAGAGCGTTTATCACTTCAATATGGGAGTAGTGGCTTCTTACCAAGAAAATCACGATGAAGTCTCAGAATACTTAAAAAAATACGGACACGAAAAACTCATCATCAACGTAAACCATCGTGTATATGGTCTTAAAACACGTTATGACCGAGATGGGATATACAACGAAAAGACAATGACTGCTTTTGAATCTGCCCTCAGTTATTTCCAAACCACCAAAAAACTTAGTGATGCAGACAAGCGAACTTACAAAAATTTCATGTATATTCTCATAAAACTCTATGAGATAAAATATGGTAACATGCCACGAGAAGAGCAAAAGCAAGAACTGAAAAACTGTGAAGAAAAATTGAACAATCAAACAATCAACGCCGATAGAGCATGGTTAAATGAGAAAATCGAAGAACTCAAAGAAGAATTAGCGATATAAACAAAAAAAAGCCACCCCACAAAATCGCAAGGCAGCCCATTTCTTCAAAAATCAAAAGAGTCTATTCCTTCACAAAATGCTTACTAATCACCCCAAAATCAGAAGCAATTTTTACCACATACACACCCGCAGATAAATCAGCTATTTCGAGTAAAATTCGATGCTCACCATCCGCATAAGTTTGGGTAAATTGCTGGATAGTGCGCCCTTGCGTATCATACAAATCTATTGTCAAATCCGTTTTTTGCATCAATTTAATATCCAAAACAACTCGTTCATTGGTAGGATTTGGAAATAAAGATTGTAGTGAAATTTTATCCGTAATCGGGAAAAAATCCGTTGTACTCGTCACATTATCGCAGTGGCTTGTAATGCCAACGTAGATTTTCGGACCTTGACTTTCGCGCCCATCCGACCATACAGAATAAGACTGAAAAGTTACAAGCATATAATTTTCAATACAATTTTTAACAAAAAAAAGCCGCCCCGCGCAAGCGCAGAACGACTTTAAATGAAACCCTATAAACCTTAACTATGAAAAACTATGCTTCTTTATTTTTGGGACGTAACACAGACATTCCTGTCTGTTTCTCGCATACAGACAAGAATGTCTGTGTTGCGAAATTGGACGGCATCGGCAGATGCTTCTGCCGTCCTGTGATTGGTTAGCTTGTGTGATTCAATGGAGAAAATTTCTCTTGTCTCAAGTCTCTCTTCTCGAATCTCTTACGCAATTTCAATTTTGCGTGGAGGCAATTCTTTTGCTTCCTCTTTTTTAGGCAAAGTGACATTGAGGATACCGTTTTTGTAAGCACCTGCAATGCTTTCAGTCTCTACTGTCTTTGGCAAACGGAACGAGCGTGTAAATTTGGTATAGCCAAATTCGCGGCGCGTATATTTCTCGCCTTCAACTGTTTCCGTTTCTTTTTCTACTGAAATCGTCAGAAGATTTTTGTCGATATTGATGTTAAAATCTCCTTTCTCCAAACCGGGTGCAGCGAGTGAAAGCGTATAAGCATCTTTGGACTCGACTACGTTTACTGCCGGACGATTGTTGATAAAATCATTTCCGATGACTTCATTGATATTAGAGAAAATGTCATCAAGAAAAGTACGTGAATGTTTTCTTTTTACAAATGGACTTACTGATACGTGTGTCATAATATTAAAATTTGTTTTGTGTGAATTTGAGAGGTCAGAAGTCAGAACATTTCATTGTCAGATATTAGATTTTTTGTCTTTCTGACCTCTCAAGTAATATTTTAAAAAAATGCTTTGAAGCAAATGTTTGTTTTGTGTGAATCGCGGCTCTCTTTTTCGCCGTCTCGCTTCATCGCTTACACCCCTCATTAATCAATTGGAGTGCCAACGGGTTTTTTAAGCCATTTTTGCTGAAAAACGCATTTTTTAACCGACATAATGGCATTTTAATTAAATTTTAACTGACATAATGACAAAAAAATAAAAATGAGCCGTCATTCTATATTTGCAAAAGTGCTTAAATTACCAATCCAATGCCCCCCTCCCAAAACAAAACGTCTTTCTGAATTTATTTCAGAATCTCCCAAGCGACAAGCACAACATTAAGCGTGAGCTAAAATTTTATATTTCACTCAAAAGCAACAAGTTACCTCTTTAGTGCAGCATGGTTTTTCTATCATTCGGGAGTCCCGACAGCTGTACGGGAGAAATAAATTCAGTATGACGGTTGATTTTTTCTTTTTTTAATTTTGATAACCTATTTAATTAATAATCAAACAATTACAAATCAGTTAAATTTTACCGCACGTAAATGCGAATTGGGGTTCGGAATGACAATGGTTTTACTTTTTTATTTTTTGAAAATGAAAGTAGTACGCAGATGCAGGCTGGAAGCCTGTGTTACGTTTTCAACTAATTAGTTGCCTTCACGTTATAATGTCGTCTGAAAAGAAGCCCGATTTTTGCACAAACCACATATGCTTCTTCAAAGAAGTATCAACACAATCATTTTTCCGAATTAATTGAAAAAAATGTTTTACAAAAAAAAGTCATACCTCATAAATTATACATCATACATATTCGCCTTGTTATGTCTTACGGTTGGTCTGCAATCGTGCGGTGGTGGTTATCAGAAAGCCATTCGCATGGAGGAGCAACGTACTAAAACACCAACCGTTAATTCCGAGCAAAACACAAAACCTCAACTTCCGGCTCTCAGCGAATCCGTTCCTTTGATGGAAGCCGATACCACCAATTCTAATTCCTTGCTGTGGGAGATTTCGGGTAAAGATTTGAAAACACCTTCCTATTTATATGGTACGATTCATATTATTCCTAAAAAAGATTTTATACTGACGGATTTGCTAAAAAATCGCTTTGTACAAACCCGACAACTTGCTTTAGAGATTGACATGGATAATATTTTCTCTATGTTTGGTGCTTTAGGTGAGATGTTTATGGACGATGGCGTGACGCTCAAAGATTTGCTCACAGAAGAGGAATACGCCCAATTGGACGAGCATTTTAGCAAGAAAAAACTTGGCAGTCTTGAAGATATGGACAATATGAAACCCATCTTGCTCTCTGCTATGATGGATGAAGGAACGATGGGAGAAAAAGAAGATATGACTTCCTACGAAATGGAATTGATGCGTATGGCAAAGCAACGCCGTATGCCCGTCGAAGGACTTGAAACCGCCAAATTTCAAATGAGTGTATTGGACAGTATTCCTTATGAAGAGCAAGCAAAAATGCTGATAAAATCTCTTGAAGATGAGGAAAGTGGCGAAGCCATGTTTGGCGATATGGTAGAAATGTACAAAAATCAAGACCTTGCAGCCCTGCACCGTGCCGTAGCTGCCGAGTCAGAAGGCGTGAAGAATTTTGACCACGCGCTACTCTATATTCGCAATCATAATTGGATACCTGTTATTGAAAAAATGGCAATGGCAAAACCCACCTTCTTCGCCGTAGGTGCAGCACATTTACCGGGCGAAAATGGTGTGATTGAGTTATTACGAAAGGCAGGGTATCAAGTCATTCCGCAGAGGCAAGTCAATGAGTGAATGATTATTAATGAGTGAATTTTGAATGAGCGAATATGTTATTCGTGTTATTTTTCATGGTAAAAAAATAAATCAAAATACACGTTGGAAATATTCACTCATTCAAAATTCACTCATTCACTCATTATTATTCACTCATTTCGTCATTTATTCATCTACTCATTTAATACTGTCCCGTAGAAAGCATCACCAATGTACAAGCCGCCTCTGTTTCGATACCTTGCTCACGCGCAAGCCGCATCAAAGTCGGATTTTCAGTACCTGGATTAAAGATAATACGTTTGGGTTTCAAGCCCAAAATATAATCGTAATACGCCTCTTGGCGTTGCGGATTCAGGTAAAGCGTAATCGTGTCTATACCTTCCACATCAGGCGTACCGTGTTGTATATCAATGCCTTCTATCGCGCCTTCGCGTATGCCAACAGGTATGACTTCATGCCCGTGATTGTTCAATCTTTGCGTAGCGATATATGAATATCTTGCTTTATTGGTCGA
The DNA here is from genome assembly GCA_937930625.1 of uncultured Saprospiraceae bacterium. GTDB lineage: Bacteria > Bacteroidota > Bacteroidia > Chitinophagales > Saprospiraceae > JAHDEO01. The sequence continues at coordinate 15,736 of CALHBW010000055.1, forward strand.
TGCGCCGAGTACAAGCGTTTTTTTCATAAATATCTTGATGTAAAAATGGGTAGTGTTCGACTAAAGTATGGTTGAGCAAATTCCGGTGTCGTCAGACGAATTCAGTTGTAAATAGAACGTATTTGAGTGATAAAACCACCATTTTTTATAAAATCCTTCGTCTGCCGACTATTCCATACTTTAATCGAACACCACCTAAAAATGAATTTATTGGACTATTAAAATAACGTAAGCAGCAAAAAGTTGTGTGAGGATAAATATTTTAAAAATCAAAAAAACTCCTATCATATAAAATAAGCCACAAATTTTACAGATTTTTGCAATACGAAAAATGACGACTCCTCAACACTACAACTCGCTATACATGAATTTAGATTTTAAAAATAAAAACACACTAATACGTGTAGATTTCAACGTACCTCTAAATGATAAATACGAAATCACGGACGATACACGCATCCGTGCGGCATTGCCCACTATCAAGCATATCCTTAATCAAGGCGGAGCTGTCGTATTAATGTCGCACTTGGGGCGTCCGATGAAAAAACTAAAACCGGATGGTAGTATCAATCGTGAAAAATTCACCCTCCAGCATGTCGTTGAGCATCTCTCTGATTTGCTGAATACTGCTGTACAATTTTGCCCCCAAACCATCGGCAAAACCGCCATGCAAATGGCATTTGAACTCAAACAAGGCGAAGTCCTGCTACTCGAAAACACCCGCTTTGAAGAAGGCGAAAAAAAGGGCGATAAAAACCTTGCCCGACGCCTTGCTTCTCTTGCTACCTACTACGTCAATGATGCTTTCGGCAGCGCGCACCGCGCCCATACATCGACTACGACAGTAGCTGATTTTTTTGACAAAGACCATAAATGTTTTGGTTTTTTGATGGAAAAAGAACTTAAAAATGCCAATCGCGTACTCAACAATCCCGAACATCCGCTAACGGCAATCGTAGGCGGCGCAAAAGTATCTGATAAAATTTTGCTCCTCGAAAAACTCATCGAACTCGCTGATAACGTGCTAATTGGAGGTGGAATGTCATATACCTTCTTCCGCGCACAAGGCGGTACTACGGGCAAATCGCTCGTAGAAGAAGATAAAATCGACCTCGCCAAAAAACTCCTTAAAAAAGCCGAATCAGAGAACACAAAATTATACCTTCCAAAAGACTCCATCGTCGCCGATGCCTTTAAAGCAGATGCCAATACCGACATCGTAAACAGTGGCGAAATCAAAGGAGAATGGATGGGCTTGGACATAGGACCAGAGGCAGCAGCAGCGTTTTCCGAAGTCATTAAAAATTCAAAAACTATCTTGTGGAATGGTCCGATGGGCGTATCTGAGATGCCTGCATTCGCCGAAGGCACAAAAGCCATCGCCCAAGCCTGTGCAGCAGCTACTAAAAACGGCGCGTTTTCGCTCGTCGGTGGTGGCGATTCGGTAGCAGCAGTCAATCAAATGGGCTTGGCAAACGAAGTAAGTTACGTCTCCACAGGCGGCGGTGCGATGCTCGAACTCTTGGAAGGAAAAACCCTGCCCGGCGTTGCGGCGATTTTGGGGTAGTTGATTGGTTGATTGAGTTGATTGGTTGATTGGGTTGATTGAGTTGATTGGGTTGATTGGGTTGATTGGTTGATTGGTTTATTGAGTTGATTGGTTGATTGGGTTGATTGGTTGATTGGGTTGATTGGGTTGATTGGGTTGATTGGTTGATTGGGTTGATTGGTTGATTGGGTTTATTAAGTTGATTGAGTTTATAATTTTGATTTTTTACCTCATGTATAGTAGTATGAAATAGAATTACACTTTTGAGATAAAAGGTGCAGTAGCACCGGCCCTATTTGTAACCGACGACTAACCCTCCACCTCTTTAGCCGCATAGCGGCGGCACTATTAAAATCGACGTATTAAGGGTGACGACGCTATGCGCCTTTTTCGATTTGGGGGAAGGTTTGTTGTTACAAATAGTGCCGTCGCTATGCGACTATAAACAACTGATAATCAAATTTTTATAATTTCATTTTGAGCGGACAATTTAGAACTGCGCCCTTAGTTTTGAAATTAATTTAACTAAAAAAAATAATAGTGAACGTTTTATAAATTTTTAAAATTACTATTTATTAAAAAACAAAAAATTGTACGAACTATTGATAGAGTAATTTCACCCAATAAACCCAATAAACCCAATAAACCCAATAAACCCAATAAACCCAATAAACCCAATCAACTCAATAAACCAATCAACTCAATAAACCAATCAACCCAATAAACCAATCAACCCAATAAACCCAATCAACTAAATAAACTACATGTTAACCATCATCATCACCTGCTATAATGAAGCGCACAACATGCGCGACCTACTCGAATCGGTCAAGTGGGCAGATGAGATTATGGTCGTGGATTCGTATAGTACAGATGCGACCTTGGAGATTGCGCGAGAATACACTGATTTTATTTTACAAAGAAAATATACTACACCCGCCAATCAAAAAAACTGGGCAATACCGCAAGCCAACCACGAATGGATTCTACTCTTAGACGCTGACGAACGCGTGACGAACACATTACGCGAAGAAGTTTTACAAATCATTGAAAATCAACCAAAGGAAGCCGCTTTTTGGATAGGTCGGGAAAATTATTTCATGGGAAAGCGAGTGCGATATAGCGGTTGGCAAAATGATGCAGTCATTCGCCTTTTCAAACGTGACGATTGCCGATACGACAATAAAGCCGTTCACGAAGAAATCGAAACCGAAGGAAAAATAGGACGATTACAAGCCAAATTAATCCACAATACGTACAAAGATATGGCGCATTTTTTAGAAAAAATGCGTCGATATGCGCGTCTTTCTGCACAAGATTATGCAAAAAAAACACCGCGCGTCACGCTTTACCATTTGTGGTTCAAACCCGCCTTTCGTTTTTTCAAGCACTATATCTTGAAACTTGGCTTTTTGGATGGGAAAGTAGGCTTTATCATTAGCGTGATAATGGCATGGGGCGTTTTTCTGCGTTATTTAAACATCCTAGAAAATTCCAAATCCCAAATCCCAAATCCCAAAAAATAGAGCTTTGGAATTTGGAATTTGGTGCTTGGAATTTGCCCTGCTACACCATAACCGCGAGGTCAGCCATACGAGCCGAATATCCGGCTTCATTATCATACCAACCAATGATGCGTACTGTCTTTCCGTTGGCATCCGTTTTACCTGAATCAAAAATACAGGAATGTTGGTTGCCCACGATATCAGCCGAAACAAGCGGGTCGGTAGAATATTCGAGAATACCTTTCATTGCGCCTTCTGCTTGTGCTTTGAAAGCTGCATTGATGGCTTCTACGGAGGCTTCTTTTGCCAGATTGACCGTCAATTCGGTGATAGACCCCGTGATGATAGGCACACGAATCGCGCCGGCAGAGATTTTCCCCTTAGAACCGGGCAATACCCGTCCGAGTGCTGTTGCTGCACCTGTCGTGGTAGGAATCATATTGACCGCGCAAGCCCGCGCCCTACGAAGGTCTTTGTGCGGTCCGTCCTGAATATTTTGGTTGGCAGTATAAGCATGGATGGTGGTCATAAAACCATTGACAACTCCAAAGTTATCTTCCAAAATTTTGACCATCGGCGAAAGGCAATTCGTCGTACACGAAGCATTGGAAATAATGCTCTGTGACGACTCATAAGTTCCTTCATTTGCGCCGAGTACAATCGTCGGAATATCAGCATCTTTTGCCGGAGCAGAAAGTACCACGCGCTTGGCACCGCCTTCTAAATGCAAACTCGCCTTCTCGCGTGTCAGGAAAAAACCCGTACATTCCAAGACCACATCTACATCAAGCTCCTTCCACGGCAGTTTGGCAGGGTCTCGCTCCGAGAGTGCGCGGATTTTTTTACCATTAATGATAATATAATCATCGTCGGCTGTCACCGTACCGTCAAATTTCCCTTGTGAGGAATCGAACTTAAACAAGTGCGCGAGCGTTGTATTGTCTGTTAAGTCGTTGACAGCAACAACTTCGACGTTTTCTTTTTGGAGTAAATTGCGTAAGGTTAGGCGTCCAATGCGCCCAAAACCATTGATAGCGATTCTTTTTGACATAAAAAACAACTTAGTGTTTAAAGTACAATAAGTGCAAAATTAAACAAACTTTCATATTGAAACCATAATTTAGTGCTTTTAGTTTTTGATTTTATCAAATTTGCCATTATCTTTGCACACCGAAAGCAATGTTATAATAAACAATGAGTGAATTTTGAATGAGTGAATGAATGAATACTCTTATTCAAATGCAATTATTTAAGCATTTTATCATTTCAACATTCAAGCATTGTTACCAGGCCCGTTCGTCTATCGGCTAGGACGCCAGGTTTTCATCCTGGTAAGAGGGGTTCGATTCCCCTACGGGCTACTTTTTTATCAATGCGATAATGCTGAAGTGCATTAATGCTACAATGAATGGAATTAACCATTCTTATTTAAGCATTACATCATTTAAGCATTGTAGCATTACCTCTGGCCCGTTCGTCTATCGGCTAGGACGCCAGGTTTTCATCCTGGTAAGAGGGGTTCGATTCCCCTACGGGCTACTTTCTTATTCATGCGATAATGCTGAAATGCGTTAATGCTACAATAATTTAAGTTTTATAAAAGCGGAAATTTTCTTTCTGAAAATTTTCGCTTTTTTTATTTCAGGTACAGGAAAATAATTTTGCGAAGCAAAATCCAATCAAAAATCAAAAATCCCTAAATCAAAAATCCCTAAAGTTTTTGTTGTATTTTTTTACTGCTCAATAT
>CALHBW010000056.1 GCA_937930625.1 uncultured Saprospiraceae bacterium
CAAAGCGACACGCATCGCCAATCACTTTGCCACCAATCCAAAAGATAACCCAATGCCACTCGTTATTGGTGCTTTGTACAACTATTTCAGCAAGTTATATATTTGTCAATTTCTCCGTAATTCGCCCGATGATGCTTGGGTGAAAGCCCTCGGACTTCGCAATAGTTGGTTTTTGAAGGATTATAAAGCGGCTATCCGTACCTTCAATAAACCGAAAACGGAACACGCCCTCTCCGTCATCAAAGAGTATGACCTCAAATCAAAAGGCGTGGACAGAGATAGTACGCCGGAAGGCGAATTGATGCGGGAGATGGTTTGGAAATTGATGAATTTTTAGTCCTGTGCGTCTATTTCCGCCTTGATTTTTGATACTTCTTCTAATGAAACGCCTATAATATCAGCAATTTCGGAGGGATTGAATGCACCCGATAGGATGAGTTTGCGGATGCTTTCTGTTCTTGCTTTTGTTTGTTGCTCGGTGACTTCCGCCTTGACTTGTTCAGTGACTTCCGCCTTAACTTGTTCGGTGACTTCCGCCTTAACTTGTTCGGTGACTTCCGCCTTAACTTGTTCGGTGACTTCCGCTTTGACTTGTTCGGTGACTTTTGCTTTGATTTTCTCTTCAACTTCTGCTTCTACCTCATCTCCCCAACGTCCCACAAAGTAGTCCCGAAAATAATCCATAATAAAATCATCCGCTGAAAATGGTTTATCAATTTTCTTTGTAGCTTCAGCTTCCATTTTAAATTCTTTTTCAATGTTAGGCGGCAGATACATCACTATAAGGATGAATGACAAGAGTTCTCTTATCGTTTCTTCGGGATAGCCGCGCTCAAATGCTAATTTAAACAACTTTAACTTAAACTCTCGTCGCAAGTCAAAATTATTTTTGGTTCGATTGATATATTTACATGCTAAAATAACGAGTGCAAATACATTTTCGGATTTCAGTAGTTCCTCTTCGTCCGCATCACGCACAAGGTAGGTATTGAATTTGTATATCAATTCCGTTCCTCTAAAGTTGTACACATAGCGGTCGTGCGGTGTGGGTACATGATCACTCGTGTAGATGACAAGTGCCGTAATCGCCTTCCCTTTACGGTCAAAAATCTGGTAAAAATACTTGAAGTTTTTCTCCGGAAAATTAGGTTTGAGTTGCGATTCTACTTCCACATGAAAGAAAATATGCTCGTATTCACCGTTTTTCATCGGTACTTTGAGCAATTTATCTATCGACATGCGCCCCTTGGCTGTTTGTTCGGGCATAATTTTCGCCAATTCCTGCTCCAAAAATTGAGGTGGCTTACTGAAATCTATATCTGCTGCCAATTCCGGCATAAAAAAGCCCGTCATTGGTTCAAAAAACACCTTGATAATGCGCTTCCACTGTCCATCATAATCAATGTGTGGTGTTTCCTGTTGGTTTTTGGATTGTTTCATTGTCAAAAATAATGAAAATTTCGGTAAAATCAAAACATCGTGGAGACGCGATTAATTGCGTCTCTACTGTCAATCAATTTCTTCAAAATAGCCCGTCTTTTTATTTTTTCGGACATTATTCCAGTCATAATACTTGCCGTTCATGGCTACATATACGCCGGGGCGCAAGGTTTGTGCAAAAGCCAATGCACTGCCTAAATTGAAAAATCCATCCGACGAAGTACCGAATTTATAAGGAATCATTGCCCCCGTGAGGACGATAGTTTTTCCTTTTATCTCCCTGTCTGCCAAATATTTAGCGGTTTCTGCCATTGTATCTGTACCGTGTGTGATGATGATTTTGTCGAATTGACTGCGTTCGCAATTATAGGCGATGAGGTTGCGGTCATCTTCGGTGATTTCGAGGCTATCAACCATCATGAGAGTACGCACGGTGATGTCGAGCGTGGAGCGTCCGCGCTCAAACATCTCATCCAAGTGCGTGTCCTGAAAATACAACTCGCCCGTAATCATGTTATACTCTTTGTCGAATGTGCCGCCTGTGACGAAGCAGACTATTTTGTCGTCGTTCATAGTTCATAGTTCATAGTTCATAGTTCATAGTTGGTAGCTCGTAGTTCACAGTTAGTACGCGAGCGAATTTCACGTAAAAACTATGGTTCTTTGACAATTTTTGCAAATTCAATAAAACACTCTTTTCACGCAGAGTTCGCAGAGAACGCAGAGTGCTGATAATCAATTCTCTCCGACTTCTGCGTTCTCCGCGTGAGACACTATTTGCAAAAAACGCCAAAGAACAAAACTATGAACTACGGACTATGAACTATATTTCAATATGTATATGGTCGTCGTGCCTAACAGCATGACAACCGTGAAACCTTATTTTAGACTCGTTTTGCAGTCCAAGTCTTGTTTTTAAGTGGGGTTCGAGGAATATTTTTTTAACGTTTTTATGGCGTATTATTTTTCGGATTAATGTTTTTGTGTGGACTTCGTCCAATGTAGTTTTTCTTTTTTTGTGTAAATTCATTTTTTGTAAAATGCTGTACATCCAAAAGCCTTTTTCGGTGCAAATTTTGGCTTGATTATACTCGCCTTTTTTGGGTGTTTCGCAGATGCCATAGCCTAATTTTGAAATGGACTTTCCGAAGGTTACTTTGTTGGTTTTGAGGTTTTTGTAAATGAAGGCGATGTCTAATTTTTGTCCATCATCATGGCTAAGATGAGGAAGTAAAGGGAAGCCGTCGAAGAAGGGGAAATTGGCGTCGAGATAGACGATTTGGAAGTCAGGGTTGGTGGTTTTGAGGTCGGTGGCGATGTCTTTTAAGGTGGCGTACATGCGTGGCGTGACGTAGTGGCGATTGGCAAGGCAAAAGAGGCGATTATTGGGTTTTATGGGAAAATCTTTAGTAGAATTAAGTGCGAGCGATACGCGTCCGCCATATTTAGCGAGAGGCGGCACGATAAGAAAAGTAACGAAAGCGTATAAAGCGAAAAAGCCCAAAAGATGAAGCGCGACGCGACCCATGCGCGACCCCACGAAAGGATGTTGCGCTATGTTTTTTCCCATAAAAAAAATCTTCGTCCTATTTGCTATCACAAGATATAATAGCCAAACTGCTCCGCCAACCTGTGTGAGTACCGTCAATAGGAGGACGGCGAGGGTGTGTAAGAGGATTTTTATGATTTTCTTCATGTTTTGTGCTTAGAATGGGTAATTTTGGCGGAACATTTCTCCGAAAACACGGCTGACATTTTGCAAATCTATCGATACCCCACATCTTTGAGTACCCCGTTTACTAAACTTCAAAAAGTTTGGTAAACGTGAGTAATGCACTGGTTTTTAGCTGATTACAAAAAATTTATTCTCCGCTTACGTTTACCAAACTTGAAAAGTTTAG
>CALHBW010000057.1 GCA_937930625.1 uncultured Saprospiraceae bacterium
ACAGAACCGGAGCGACAACTCGCCCCCTGGCTCGACCCCGACGGCACGGGCGCAACCTCGCTCGCAGGTACATACGCGCCTTGCGAAGACGACCCGCCACCACCAACCGATTGCAATGGGCAACCCGCCCCGGAAGTTGTCGTGCAAGCTCAAAGCGGTGGGTGCAGTGCTAACTCCGGCAGCCTCACCGCAACGGCTTCGGGTGGCGCAGCACCTTATACTTATACTTGGAGCAATGGCGAAACAACCTCCGGCATAGGCGGTCTGCCCACCGGTACATATAGTATCACAGTAATAGATGCAAATGGTTGCGAAGCCATCGCAAACGAAACACTTTCGAGTGCAGGAAGCGGACCTGAATTGAGTTTGAGTGTGTTGTCGCAAACGATGATTGTCACGACTTGTCATGGAGCTGAGGATGCCTTCATTGGCGTGATTGTTACGAATGGTGAAGAGCCATTCACCTACCAATGGAGCAATGGAGCTACGAGCGAAGACCTCTTTGACGTTGGTTCGGGCGTCTATACTTTGGTCATGACGGATGCTAATGGTTGTGCTGCGGTGATTACTGCCGAGGTGTTTGAGCCGGATGAAATGGAATTTATACCGACTTCGCTTCCTTCTTCGGGCGATGATGGCGTAGCTGCGGTCAATGTCGCAGGTGGTACACCACCCTACGAATATCAATGGAGCAATGGTGATTCCACCCAAATTGCCAATGGACTTCCTGTAGGAAATTACTCAGTAACTGTAACAGATGATAATGGTTGTATGATTTCGGGGAATGTAACGGTAGATATGTTTACCAATACCCTGAATCTGGATAATTTGACGCAGTTTGAATTATCACCGAATCCGTCCAATGGACAATTTAGCGTGGACGCTCGTTTCGATACTTACCAAGAATTTGATATATTTGTATTCAATACGCTCGGACAAGCCGTAACACAAATTCATACAGAAGGCAAAATTCTTACTGTTCCCATTGATATTCGTGGACAAAACAAAGGCATGTATTTTGTTGTTATTCAAACAGATAAAGGACAAGCCGTCCGGAAACTAATTTTGAATGAGTGAATGAATGAATTTTGAATAATTTTATGTATTCAATCAAAAATCCCCGAATCACTAAATCGACATAAGTTGTTTTCATCGTTCATAACAGCCTCAATCGGCTTTTGCCGATTGGGGCTTTTTTGTGCGGATCACGGATTACGAATTAATCAAATCAAAAGTCACTAAATTAAAAATCATTGTTACTATGAAAGCTCTAACCAATCTTATATTAATTGCTGCCCTGCTGGTTGGCGGCGCTATTTATCTCGGCTACCTCTCCGTAGATGACTTGAAAAATGTAGTACTCGGCGAAGTGACAATGGGCGAAACAAAACACAAATATACCGAAGCCGATTTTAAGCAAGTGTTTGATTTGATTGTTGGAGAAGTGGAAGTGACAGATACTTCAAGTACAGCCTTCGAGCGTAGCAACCCGCTTTGCGACAAAGCCTACGTCATACACACCGCAGATGCCGTTTTGAAATACGAAGTCAAAACTACCGACGACCTCTTTCTGGTGGATGTGGATAATATGACCTATTTTATTTCCGATAAATTGGGCGTCACTTATTACGAAACCAATCGCAACAATCAAATGGCTATCAAAGAAAGTAACTGCATCAAAGCCGGTGACATCAAACCCTCCGACGTAGACCGTACCCGCCAAATTGCCGAAGCTGATTTTCGGGACGCCGTTGCTTCCAGCGATAAAATCGTTGATGCCAATCGCCGTTTTGAAATGGTAAAACGTGAATTAATCAGTAGTTTCGAAAAATTGGGTTTTCGACAAATTGTACCGGAAAATACATTTAAAGACTGAATCTTTTGAAATGAAAATAATAATGAAAATGAAAATAACAATGAAAATGAAAATCGGAGTGGTTGTGGAGAATTTTTATCTTGTTTTTACTTAAATCTCTACGTGTATTATAGCCAAATATGCTAGTCACAATATCATTTTTTTAAATAATATTCTGTTTTTTTGATAAATATTAAACCATTTTATAAAAAAGTTGCCAATTTTCAAAAAAACTAATTTTTATTACTTAAACCCTACTTAAACAGAACATAATAATTTTTTAACATTAGCTTTCCTAATTTTATTTTTCCCAAAAATTTTGAAATCTGAAAATAATCACTACCTTTACCATTATTCTACCACAATAAAGAATAATATTCTAACCAATACAATTATACATTATGGCGTGGAAGTTTATCTACTTTCACATCAGATGAAACTCTACTTAAAGGAAGTACAAAGTACTTCCTTTTTTTATACATTATCCTAATTTATATTTTTGCATAATATTTTTTTAGGTAAAAAACAAAATAATTGGTATATTCGCGGTTACAAGTCATTTTATTACAAGAATAATACACATTTTCGGTGCTAATTAGCACACGAAATCATACCATTTTCACTGCAATGTTGACTGCAAAAAATGGTACATATTCATTAAAATATAAGTTCTACTGTGAATAAACTACCGAACTTTTCCATCCTCAATCGCGGACGAATTTCATTTGAATTTTTATCTAAGGGACTCAGAGATTTCCACGGTGCCATCGACTACGTAAAAGATATTCCATACGGGCGCACGAGTAGGAAGAATCGTTTAGAGTTGGTGTTAATTGAGCATAAAGGCACATGCAGCACCAAACATGCGATACTGACTGAGCTTGCCCGTGAGAATGGTCATCCTGATATTCAACTCATGATGGGCATTTACAACATGAACGGGCAAAACACCTTTGGCGTTGGTAAAGTTTTGGATGAATACGGACTCGAACACCTGCCCGAAGCGCACAATTATATCAGCTATAATCAGGAACGTTTCGACTTCACCCGCAGCATCAATTCTGACCTCTCTCCTTTTGATTCTCTCGTTGAGGAAACGGCTATACAGCCCGACCAAATCGGTGAGTACAAGCACGAATATCACCGCAATTATATCAAAACTTGGCTAAAACAAACCAAGTTGCGCGGACGTTGGAACGTCGATAAAATATGGCGCGTAAGAGAAGATTGCATCCGCGAATTAAGTGGCATTAAGAAAACTGTTATTTGGAGGGATTAAAGTTTCATTGTTCGATTGTTTCATTGCTGTTACGTTTTTTTGCTTTGCAAAAAAGTGAAACCATGAAGCAATATAACAATGAAACAATCGAACAATCCAATTAAAGTATCATGCGAATTTTGTGGCTTGCATGGATAGTGATTTCATTGTCTTGTGCGAATACGATTTCGACTCGCGTTGCTCCCCTTAATGTTGCAGAGCGAGTTTCATTTCGTACTAATACTTTTGATGTTTATACCGTCCGCAACCATCGGCAAATTCGTTTTTTTTGGAAAAATAAGACGGGGAAACGCTACGCCAATTTCACCAATTTAAATACTAAAATTCAAACCGAAGGAGATTCATTGCTCTTTGCTGTCAATGGTGGTATGTACATGCCCGACCATAACCCGCAAGGACTCTATATTGAAGGCGGCGAAACATTGCAACCAATAGAAAAAGGCGAGGGAAAAGGTAATTTTTACATGAAGCCCAATGGCATCTTTTTCATTGATAATGAGGGAGCTAAGATAGCTGAAACCACAAAATTTGATGCACACTCCTCTGCCCTTTATGCCACACAATCCGGTCCTATGTTACTCATTGAAGGTGCAATTCATCCGGCATTTAATGAAGGTTCAAAAAACCTCCACATTCGCAATGGCGTAGGTATTGCTGCTGATGGAAGCGTTGTTTTTGCGATTTCCAACGAACCCGTTAATTTCTATGATTTTGCGAGTTTGTTCAAGGAAAAATATGCGTGCAAAAACGCGCTTTATCTCGATGGTTTTGTATCCAAATGCCATTTACCTGAATTGGGACGTAGCGATAAAGGCGGAAACTTTGGCGTGATAATAGGTGTAATACCGTGAACTCGTTTATTCGTGTACTCGTTATTCGTTTTACGACTTGTTGGTAATTAAATTTAAAGTTATCAATGCTTGTCGCTATTTTAAGTAACGAAAGAATAATAAGTTCTGCATTTCGACGAGATTATTTTGTGCTTAGTTTTTCTCTTGAAAGTGGGAGTTTATCGGGATAAATGACTGGTTTCAAGGGGAAAAATAAGTGCAAAAGAAGCCGTCCAAACGCAGAACTTATTATTTTTTCGTTACTAAGTGCAAACTTTTTAAGATGTTTTGAACTTGCGCTTGATACTTGAACTTGAACTTAAAAATGAACTACATTATATTTGATTTGGAGGCAACCTGCTGGGAACACCCACGCCCGACATACAAGCAGGAAGTGATTGAAATAGGTGCATTACTCGTAGATGAATATGCCCATGCTACCGCAGTTTTCAGTGAATTTATTCAACCCATTTTTCACCCTACATTATCGCCATTTTGCAGAGAATTGACCTCTATTGAACAAAGCGACGTGGCGAATGCGCGGTTATTTCCAGAAGTAATTGAAGCATTTCAGGAATGGATAGGTTATTTTGATGATGAGGAATATATTTTGTGTTCATGGGGCTTTTTTGATAAAAAAATATTCATCAAAAACTGTGAACTCCACCAAATCGACGATGACTGGGTAGAACCACATATCAACCTCAAACATCAATACCAACAAATCAAAGGCTTGCCTCGTAAAATCGGTCTGAAACGCGCCGTAGAAAAAGAAGGTTTTGAATTTACGGGCACACACCATCGCGGTATTGATGATGCACATAATTTGGCAAAAATTTTCGGAAAACACTTTGACGATTGGGTGTATTGACATACTAACGTGCTGATGTGCTGACGTACTGATGTGTTGACAATTCATCGCACATCGACACATCAGCACATCAGTACATCAGCACACAAAAATGATAAAGGCAAAAAATATACACAAATCCTACGGCAATCTGCATGTATTGAAAGGTGTAGATGTTGAAATTCAGAAGGGTGAAATCGTGTCCATTGTTGGCAAATCGGGCGCGGGGAAAAGCACCTTGCTGCATATTCTGGGGACACTTGACCAAGCAGATAAGGGCGTACTGAATATAAACGGTGTTGATGTAAACACACTGAATGAGAAGGAATTAGCAGGTTTTCGCAATAAAAACATTGGCTTTGTATTTCAATTTCATCACCTGCTACCCGAATTTACAGCACTGGAAAATGTCTGCATTCCTGCATTTATCCAAAAAACGAGTGAGCGTGAAGCCCATACCCGTGCAAAGGAATTGCTCGGTTACTTGGGACTTTCTAATCGCATCGAACACAAGCCTACACAACTTTCCGGTGGTGAACAACAACGCGTAGCCGTAGCCCGCGCATTGATGAACCAACCTGCCGTACTATTCGCCGACGAGCCTTCCGGCAATCTCGACACGCAATCTTCGCAAGAACTTCACCAATTACTCTTCCAACTTCGAGATGATTTTCAGCAAACCTTTATTATAGTCACCCACAACGAAGCCCTCGCAGAAATGAGCGACAGACGACTCGTAATGCAAGACGGACGGATGTAATAATGCGACAATGATGTAATGCTACAATGCTATAATATTCAATGAGTAAATGAATAGATGAGTAAATATCATTAACGCATTTTCATTATTATTACATTCAAAATATTCACTCATTAAAAATTCACTCATTCACTCATTAAAATATTCACTCATTCAAAATTCACTCATTCACTCATTAAAATATTCACTCATTCAAAATTCACTCATTCACTCATTAAAATATTCACTCATTCAAAATTCACTCATTCACTCATTGAATGTGAGTGTGACGATTTCCGCTGGAAAAGTCTAAACACCATTAACGAAAATTCGCTAACTTAGCCTATCTTTGCCCGAACAAAATTCCGCTTTGGTATGATGCAAAATAAAATCATTTCCCTCGACGAACACATCATTCGCAGTCAACGCAATCTGCCTTATGCTTCCGGTGAATTGTCCAGTCTTTTGCGCGATATTGGTTTGGCGTCAAAAATCGTGAGCCGTGAAGTCAATAAAGCCGGTTTGGTGGATATTGCAGGTCGGGCAGATGTCGAAAATCAGTCGGGTGATGATGTTCAGAAATTGGATATGCTTGCTAATGACTTACTCATTTCCTGCCTTCGCAATAGCGGCGAATGTTGTGGTATCGCTTCCGAAGAAGAAGAAGATTTCAAGACCATTGATACACACAAATTCTCTAAATACGTGGTGCTTTTCGACCCTTTGGATGGCTCGTCCAATATTGATGTGAATGTATCTATCGGAACTATCTTTGCCATTTATCGTCGCAAAACCTTTGATGGTGAGTGTACTAAATATGATTTTTTACAGAAAGGTGTAAAACAGGTCGCTGCCGGATATGTGCTTTACGGTTCATCCACCATGTTGGTCTATACGACGGGTAGAGGCGTCAACGGCTTCACGCTCGACCCTTCTATCGGCGAATTTTGTCTCTCACATCCCAATATTGAAATCCCTAAAAGCGGTAAGGTTTATTCCGTCAATCAAGGCAATTATAACAAATATCCACGCGGCGCGCGCGCCTATATCGACCACTGCATGAATAGCGGTTACTCATTGCGCTACATTGGTTCGATGGTTGCAGATGTGCATCGGACGCTCATCAAAGGCGGCATCTTTTTCTATCCTGCCACCAAGTCCAAGCCCGAAGGCAAACTACGTCTTTTGTACGAATGTAACCCACTCGCCATGCTCATCGAAGGCGCAGGCGGCAAGGCATCCAACGGGCGCGACCGCATCCTCGAAATCGAGCCGCACGAACTGCATCAACGCACCCCCGTCTTTATGGGTTCGCCTGAAATGGTGGAAGAAGCCGAGACATACATACGTGAGGCGGAATTGGTCGCTACGTAACACGGACATTCTTGTCCGCCATTCACATAGCACGGACAGGAATGTCCGTGTTACGAAATTTATCTCAATATGATGCGTCAACTCCTTTATTCATTTCTTATATTTTCCTTGTTTTTATTTTCTTGTAAATCAAAAACTCATACAGGTTCGCGTGTGGAAATCGCGCAGAGTGAATATGAAAACTCTCTCCGAAAATTACTCCGCAAAAAAGATATTGATTACGAGCAATGCGAAATTTATTTACGTGCTTTCAAATTGGAAGAAACGCTCGAAGTATGGGCAAAAAACAAGTCGGATGAGACCTTCCGGCTAATGAAAACTTACGATTTCTGCACCAATTCAGGCAAACTCGGACCAAAACGCCGCGAAGGAGACTTTCAAATTCCCGAAGGCATTTATCACATCAATCGCTTCAATCCACAAAGTCGTTTTTATCTCTCATTAGGATTAAATTATCCGAATACATCCGATTTATACTTTGCAGATAAAACGCAACCCGGCAGCGATATTTTCATTCACGGAGATTGCGTAAGTGTGGGTTGTATTGCCATTACAGATGATAAAATTAAGGAATTATACACCCTCGCCAATCAAGCCCAATCGAATGGACAAAGCATCATTCGCACAGATATTTTTCCTATTCAATTTGATAATGAAATTAGTGTAACTCATTTACGTGAATTAGCTGATTATCAATTAAATAAAGCATTTTGGAATAATTTAGAACAGGTGTTTTGGGATTTTGAAAATACCAATAAATTGCCCGAAATACGAGTTAATGAAATGGGGCGATATGAGTTCATGTAAAGTGATTTTATAAATCGTCCCACCTACAACAGTAATTTACAAAATAGCAGACAATCAAAAAATCAATCGTCATGCTGAATTTATTTGAGTGTAAAACAAACGGGTTGTAACTCCAAACCAGAGCGTCTTACTGAATTTAGTTCAGTATCTCCCGAACGACAAGCACCATGTTAAACGTGAGCTAAAGTTTTATATCCCTCTCAAAGACATTAGATTATGAGCTTCTGTATCACATTCGTTTCTTGGCTTTCGGGAGATGCTGAAATGAATTCAGCATGACTGTTGATTTTTGGGATTTTTGGTCTGTCTAATTACAACCCGTTTGTTTTACACTCAAATAAATTCAGAATGACGTTTTGGTTTAGAGGGTGGGGATTTTTATCCGTAGTTTTCAATTTTTATCGTTACTTAACAACGACTTTTCCGTACTTTTGCCTTCCGATAATAAAAAGATTACTGTTTGAATAACGACCTATATATATCTGTTGCACAAAGTTACGCCGAGATTTTGCCACAAAGTCAGGAGGCTTTGTTATTGGTCGTTTGGTTGTATCAAAAGACGCAGGACGGCTTGATTGAGCATGAATTTACCAAGCGGGATTTTGATGATACGCTCGATGATGTCTTGGATTTATTGGAAAATCCCAAGTCGATTCAGAAGGAATTGCTCTCTCGCAAAATTAGCAATTATTATTATCGCACCATTCCTTACAAAAATGAATATCGTATTCACCTGACGATTTTTGCGGAAAATCTGTGCGAAATTGTCATCAAGCAACTCCAACCGCAAATCAAACGCCTTGCACTCATCCACACCTTCAAGCGCACCCTCGCACTCATGGATACGGATTTAGAAAATATTGATACGTTTAAATTTTGGTATGATAATAATTTTATCGCGGCTAAAAACGATATTTTGTCTCATATAGAAATTCTCCAAAAAAATATAGAAGACCGCATCAATGAACTTCGCCAACTCCTCAAACCTAATGTCGAAAACCCTAAAGAATTGATTAACAGATTTTTAGACATCTTTGACGCACTCGAAAAACAAACCATCGGCATCCTCAATACCATTGATTTTAAGGATGAAACATGGCAAAAAATACAAAGTGTAAAGGGGCAATTTTCAGAAACCGAAGAAAGTTTTGAGATATACGACCACATCCAACGCGCTTTTGAGAATTTTTTCAGCAATATAGACCGACGTATTTTATCCATCAATGAGCGCATCCAACTTGCTTCCAAACGCCTCCGCAACCTACTCGATACGCTCAAACACAAGCAACAATTCAAGGTAAAAATCGAACGCCTCCTACAATATATGCTCAAAACCGCCAAGCACGAACAAGGGCAAATCATCCTCGACCAAAACATTCCCTTGCGCGAATTGCCTTACCTTCAGACGCGATTTCAGGCAGTGCCGCACATTGATTTTAAAATACAAAACGACGACACCCCTACCCTACCCGACCAAGACCCCGAACACGCCGAGCGTGAGCGACAAAAAAACCTGCAAATGCTTAAAAATCAGGAGCAAACCGCCATTTGGATGAACAAAGTCGAGCGCGTATTGGAGACTGAAAAAGACATTGATTACACCGAATGGTTTGATAAAATCGCCAAAGCGGAGGGCAATCTTGAAGTACCGATTAAGGTCTGTTTCGGACTTATCGAAACCTGCAATAATTCGGATAATAAACGCATCGAACTTCAACAAATTCCGCAAAAAACCCGACACAAAAATCTGACATTATGGAAAATGATTATACACCATACGGATTCCTGAGTTCCGACCTTGCCCGAAAGCATTTTGCCGATGCAGATATTGTGTTGAAGCAAGGCAGACACATTCAGGATTACGGGAGTGACCATAAATTATTCGTATTTTTAGATGAATATTACGATAGAGGTTTGAAGGATTATTACCTCGAATTATTCAAAATTCGGCTTGTGCGCGATAGCAGCGACCGACATGTTTTTTATTACCTTGATTTCCTCGAAGACAGTCGCGGCAAACTCGGCAAAGACAATCGCTACCGCGAACTCGATGCCGAAAAAATCCTGTTCGCTATTCTCCTTTTAAATTCGTATAAAGAAAAATTCTTTGAAGATAAACAATTGAAATGGAGTGATTTAGAGATGATTTTCAAAGAAAGCGAACACAAACAATATTGGCTTACATTACTCTACGGCAAGCACAAAAAAAACTATACGCCCAACGAAGAAGATGGCGTAAAAAACAAAGTCATTCGCACACTTCAAGCCTTTCAACGGCTCGGTTGGGTGCATATTATTGACCGCGATTCGGTACATTTTGAGATATTGCCCGCTATCGAACGCATCAGCCGCCTATACGCGGATGTCATCGCAAATGTGGACGTACTTGATACGACTTTTGAGCTGTTTTAGACCAGAGACTTAAGACGAGAGATAAGAGACGTGAGACCAGAGATTTGAGAAATAAGATTATTCTTCTCTCTTCTTACCTCTCTTTTCTCTCCTCTCAAACATTCACTCATTCAAAATTCACTCATTTAAGGTAAATGATAAATTATCCAAAAATATATTCCCTCTCTACCGTAGGCGTTCGCAATCACAATAATGCGGATTTTATGCTGCATCATTTGCGGACGGATTTTACGGGAAATAATGGTCTCGGTAAGTCTGTAATTGCGGATTTGTTGCAGTTGATTTTTGTGCCTTTACGGGATGAATGGAAGCCGGGAACAGACGGGATGGGCGAGCGAAAAATTGAGACGATTCCATTGGAACGGACTTGGATAAGTCATGCTTTTGCCTTCCTGAATATCGAAAAATCGAAGGGGCAATTCATTATCATGGGCGTCGTAATTCCGAGTAAATCGCGCTCTCCGGTGCGTCCGTTTATCATACAAAAAAGTCCGAATTTTGAACGTAGAAATCGCTTTAAAACCTTTGCTAAACCCTTGAAAAGCAGCGACTTTATGAAAGCCGACGGGCGTATCATGGATTTGCAGGAATTGGGGCGGCATTTGCTGGAAAATCACGATATTCACCTCAAAGATTTTCAGAATAAAGCAGGTGTGAACGACTATTATGATTTGCTGTATAAAAACCAAGTCGTACCGATTGACCTGACGAAAGAAACCAACCTGAAATCCTATGCAAAAGTCCTTCAATCCTTCTCTCGCGCCAAGACTTTGGACATCAAAAAATCGAAAAGTTTACAGGATTTTTTATTTGAGGATAATGACGATATTCATATTTCTTTTGAACGTGAAAAAGACCATTTAAGCACCTACATTCGGGAGTATAATCGCGCCCGAAATGAAATTACAGCACTCGAAGAAAAGCAAAAACAACTCACCGAATTGCGTGAACGGCACGATAATTTTCACCGTATCAATACCGATTTTTTAATTAAAAATGCGCTGTTTACTTCCGGGCGATTCCTACACGCACGCAAGGCACACGACGATAATCAGGAACGACTCAACAGTGCTTACGACCAATATACGGCTGCCCAAACTGAGTTGACAAGCAACCAAGCTGACTACTACGCCAAGCTGCTCGAACAACGCGAAATCTGCAATATCATCCGCACGCGATTGGAAGAACAACAGTCGGATGCCACGCCTGAAAATATCCAACGGCTGCGCGAAAAACGCGATAAAGACCGCGATTTTACAGAGCGATTGAAACGCCTGAATCCACTGATTGATGCCTATAAAACACCCGACGAAATCGCCAAGCAATACGACAGTCAAGAGCGAACCGATGAACAAGTAAAACGCCTTCGCCGTTTGCAAAATATTCCACAATACGCTGATTTTGAGCAATCTAAATGGGCAGAAAATTTTCGGGATGCCTATGATTTTTATATGCAACGGCTTCGCGAAATTCGTACAGAAAGTGAAAATCTGAATGAATTATTGAATTTGTATCAAGGCAATAATCCCGATTCGCTGTTTCATTGGGCATTGAAACGAAAGCAACCTTTGACACTCGCGCAGGAGACGGTTTTGATGAATTTCAGAGAGGTTTTTGTAAAAAAAATGAAGGCAGAACGCGGGGCAAAATTCACACTGAAACCTGCTGATTTATTGAATGATTTTGAGGAAGAAAAAGAAGGGGTTTGGCTTCGGTTGGGCAATTTGCAGCAGTTCATTCCCTATATCAAAAAGCAGATTTTTGATGATGGTAAAAAACTAAAAGCAGCCATCGAACGCGGAAAAACGGAGATTGAAACGCAACTCAATACGCTACAAAAAGAGGAAACCGACATCACCCGTTTGAATGATGCTTTACAGGAAATTGGTTTGAATCATGAGTTAGTCGAAATTTATCAAAATAGAAAAAACGTCGAACAATTCACTTATAACGAACTACTTACAAAAAATAATATTTTATTTATACAAAATAATTTTGACGCTTTTGGTGAATTGGAACAGCGACAAAAAGACCTAAGCACACTCGAACAACGCATGGATGTCTTGGTCAGTCAACGGAGGCTATTTGACGGCGAATTAAAGCAGAATAAAGAAGCTCTCACTACGGCACAACTCGAAATCACCCGTCTGAAATCCGACATTGAGCCACCCGAATCGCCCGAACTTTCTAATTTTCAAGAAAAAGACACCGAACAACTCAAAATTCAAAGAGACGAAAACAAATCTGATTTAAAAGTATTTGAACAAGAAAATATACGTTTGGAGCGTCAGTACGACCGACAAAAAAACATTTTTGACACCGCCAATGCCATCAAAGAAACCCTAAGAAAAGAGAAAGAACTGACCGAAGCCTTATTTTTGAAAGCTAAAAATCGTTTGCATACAGAAACGAATGAGCAGTTTGATAGTTTATTGAAAATAAGCGACTTAGACGAGTTGACTATTAGCGAATTAGAAGATGAAGCGCGTCGATTGGGCGAGAATTACAGGCGGATGTTCTCGAATATCGCCAATAAATACGAAGACACCAAAGCAGACAAACGCCATCCCGAACTCTACGAAAAAGGCGAGTCGAATTATAACTTTTATACATTACTCGATATTCTATGTGGTAAAGTCGGCTTGGAAGGACTCACGCAGGAATTGGAACGACTCAACGAAGCACGTAAAAATTTCGGAGATTTGCAGATGAAAATTTTGGTGCAGGTGTTTGATAAGGTGGAGAAGCAGTATAACGATTTTCATACGACAATTCATCGCTTGAATTTGTTCTTCAAATCCCGAAAAGTAAGTAATAATTACAGTTTTAAAATCGAATTTAATCCGCGTCAAGACATTAATATTGATTGGATTGAGCGCATGAAAAAGAAGGCGCGGGTGCATCAATACGGTGCCGACCTCTTCACGCAAATCAATCATCTGCCGGACGAAGAAAACACGCCCGACAGCCTGATTCAGAATATCGCACGGCAGTTTTACAGTGCCGTCAACTGTACGCCGTCCGACTTGCTAAATCCGAAATTTTACTTTCATTTGAGCATCAAAATGGAGGACGACGAAGGTAAAACCAACTCCGGTAGCGGTGGTCAATCCTATACTGCACTCGCTTTATTGTGTATCGGCAGGCTCTCTATCGTGCAGAATCCGAAAGACCGTGACCGTAAGGGTGTTCGCTTCATAATCATTGAGGAACTGTCGAATATAGATGATACGAATTTTAATATATTCCCCGAAATCGCCAAGCAGTTCAATTATCAATTGCTGACGATGACGCCAAAACCCTTTGGTTCTTATACTGATGAAGAATGGTATTTGCACATGCTCGTGCGCGGGAAGGAAGCGAAGGATTTGAATTATAAAGCGATGAGTTTTTTCAAAAATAAATTTGAACGGGTGGATTTGGAGAATTATGTTGAGACGGTGGACGGCAAACGGCAAACGGTGGACGGTGAATAATCTGCTTGAAAATTCATCTCGTGTTTTCAAAATAACAATACCTCATAAGTTATTGGGCAGCCTACTCGACGGACATTTTTAAAATGTCTGGCGAGAACATTTGCATTTTAATTTAAGCAAAATCTACTAAGAACAAGTAACGACTACATGAATTGGAAAGCCTTACAACAACTACATCAAGTCTACATCCAAAATGCCGCTTCCGACAAAATTCTGAAGTATGCGTACATCAAAAGCTTGGTCGGAATGGGCTATCTTATGCAGGATGAGAAGTTGCTAAAGAAGACTGATTATTTTGATGAATTTTACAAGAAAAAACACCTCGATAAATTTGAACACATCCAAAAACTACTCATTCAATATGATTTTGTGACCACTAATTTGAAAGAAGATGACCTTGAAATCCTGTTGAAAATTGAAGCAGAAAAAGAGGCTATTATAAAGCAAGACTTTTCATCAGAAGAATTCGCTACTCAATATTTTCAAAACTCAAAGTACCTTAAAACCAAGACAAATTTAGAGAACATTATTCTGAAAATACTTGATAAAGAAGATTTTCAGGATAAAGGTAGTGACCAGCAATTTTTAAGCATATTACATTGTAAATCAAAACACCCTAAAGCAATTTTACTCTGCGAAAATTTAGATTTATTAAAAAAAACAAGGTTAGAAAATACAGAATTATGGTTTGCCGGAGGAAGTAATACCGCGAAACTTGCTTATGTTCCAACGCCTAAAATTCCTATGTATTATCGCTGTGACTGGGATAATAACGGCATGAAAATTTATCAACGTATTAAGCGTGATTTCTTCCCCAAAATAGAACTGATAGTTCCGAAAAATCCAGAATATTTTTCGATTATATCAGAATGGGAAACGAGGATTGATGAATCATTATTTACGAAAAATGCTATACAATTATTAAAACATTTAATTGAGAATAATTTATGGATAGAAGAACAAGGTATTACGCTGCCTACTACGCTATCAAATTAATAATCTCACCCATCTGTTCTTGCAAATCAAGGGCTTTCTGTCGAGCCTTTTCCGCAAAATCTTCTCCATCCCCCGCATAGATGATGCCTCGCGAAGAATTGACCAATAAACCGATATAATCATTCTGCCCGTACTTCGATACACCTTCCAAATCGCCACCTTGTGCGCCCACGCCAGGTACGAGTAGAAAATGTTCGGGTGCGATCCGTCTGATTTCTTGAAACTTCTGCGGATGTGTAGCTCCGATGACAAACATCAATTGTTCAGGACTCCCCCACTCCATCGCTCGACGCATGACTTTTTCGTACAAGGGTTGCCCGTTTTCCTGCTGCGTCAGTTGAAAATCTTGGCTACCTTTATTGGAAGTTAAACCCAAGATAATCAACCATTTATCCTTAAATTCGAGGAAAGGTTTCACCGAATCTTCGCCCATATACGGCGCGACTGTTACCGCATCGAAGTTCATATTTTCAAAAAAAGCCTTTGCGTACAAGCGGGAAGTATTGCCGATATCGCCGCGCTTGGCATCGGCTATCGTGAAGTGTTCGGTGGGAATATATGCAACTGTTTTTTCCAAACTGCGCCAACCTTCCGCACCCCGCGCTTCGTAAAATGCGATGTTGGGTTTGTAGGCAATACAGAGGTCTTTGGTGGCGTCGATGATTTGCTTATTGAACTCAAAAATCGGGTCATCATACTTGAGCAGATGCTTGGGAATACGGTTGATGTCCGTATCAAGTCCGACGCAGAGATAGGAGTTTTTTTCGCGGATTTGTTGGTAAATTTCGTGACGATTCAATGAGTGAATTTTGAATGAGTGAATGAGTGAATTAATTGATAATCAATTCATTTTATCCAACTGTCACACCGTTGACTGCCTCTACGCCCATGATTTCCGGTACGTGCGTTTTGATAGCTTGCTCCAAGCCTGCACGCATGGTCATCACGCTCATATTGCAGCTTTCGCAAGTGCCGAGCCAACGAACTTGCACCTTCATACTGTCCGTAATATCTACGATTTCGACGTTGCCGCCGTCAGCTTCCAAGTGTGGGCGGACGGTGTCGAGGGCAAGGTTTACTTTTTCGATTAGTTCTTGTTTATTCATATTTTTGATTTGTTATCAAATCCAAATTATCAATTCTTTTAAAATGTCTTGTATTCAATGTAGCGAGTCGCATTTCATTGGCTAAAGCTGTTGCTCCAATTGCCATATCTGCAAAACCAATTAAGTTATTTTTCTTTTTTAACGCTCTGTAAATCAATGCCGTCTTATCAGCTTCATTACTGCCAAATTCTATCACTTCTAATGAGCTCAAAACATTCTCCCAAAAAGCTTCTTGTTTAGATGAATTTCCAACCATAATTTCATATTTTGTAATTGCAGATATGCACAACTCATCATTACTTTCAATAAGTTTAAATAACAGTGTTTCCTCTTTTTTCTGCTTTCTAAAATATTCAATTAGCACGGATGTATCAATCAATATCATTTGGTCTAAATTCGTTTAAATGTTCTCTTGCTTCAAGGAATTTTTTATATTCTTCATCGCTCCATGTCGGTCCATTCAGCAATAATTTCCTCAAATTATCTCTGTCATTTACCGGCTTTAAGTCTTTCTGTACTTCCTCTACTAACTTTTCCTTTTGTTTTAAAGGTAATTGATGAATAAAAGATAATAATTGTTCGTAACTGAGTTCTAATTTCAATTCCATATCAGAAATATTATCGTGAAACACGGGCTGGAAGCACCGTGCTATGTAGTTTGTACGAAAATTTGATGCCCAAAATACTCACTTTCAATGAAGATATTCGCCTTGCAACTCTCGTTTTGCATTAATTATACTTTAGTCGAACACTACCTGTGATTTTAATTTAGGGTAAATATTCAAACAAATCATCTACCGCGAGCGTAAAACCAATCGCTTTACAAGTAGCCGATTCACCTTTCTTTACAACTATTTTTTCTTGATAATCGTCATTCTTGGGGTCTCTAAATATTTCTATTTGTTGGTCGGGAATATTGGCAATCCAATATTCCGAAATGCCTTCTTGGGCGTAAAAGGTCTTTTTAAATGTTCTGTCTCGTTCCAGCGTCGTATCTGCTACTTCAATGAGCAGATGGACATTTTCAGGAGTTGGGTGCTTGGTTTTATATCTATCTTTCCGAAAATCTAAAACAGCTATATCCGGCTCAGGTTCAGAGTTGTCCGAACATCGGATAGGGTCTTGTGCTGCAATGGTAAACTTGCCTTGAAATTGCAACAAAAGTTCCTCATAAAAATGGGCAACACAACCTCTATGCGGACTACCTATTGGACTCATGTAATATATGATTCCATTAATCAACTCTACACGCTCATCATCAAAAATACCAGCTTCCCCCATTTTGTAGTACTCTTCTACCGTAAACAGGCGTTTATCGTCGATAGTTTTTTTTGATATGTCAATTCGTGCAGTCAATTAATTTTGAATTTTGAGTGAATTAATTTTGAATGAAACATAGGCTCTAAGCACCGTACTAAGTAGTTATTTTCACCATTTCAGTGGGTTCGATTTGTTCATTTCTAATAGCAATTTGTCGTAAAAGGTTCTCCGCAGCCGTTTTAAATGCCTTGCCGTCAGGTGTTTGTTTCAACACAACGGGATGTCCGGCATCACCTGATTCACGAATACTTTGTACGATGGGGATTTGTCCCATGAGTACTGTATTGGCTTTTTGTGCCAAGCGTTTTCCACCGCCTTGCCCAAATAAGTAGTATTTATTTTCGGGCAATTCTTCGGGCGTAAACCACGACATATTTTCAACAACGCCGAGTATCGGAACGTTCACATTTGGCAATAAAAACATGTTCATCGCCTTAACCGCGTCAGCTACGGCGACCTCTTGTGGCGTTGTCACCATCACCACGCCTGTTACCGGAACAGTCTGCACCATCGTGAGTTGTACATCGCCCGTTCCCGGTGGCAAATCGACAATCAAAGCATCCAATTCGGGCCACAAACAATCATTAAAAAACTGCTTGATAATACCACCCAAACGCGGTCCGCGTAAGACAATCGCCTGTTCGGGTTCGATGATAAAACCAATGGACATGACGGGCATTCCATAAGCTTCTAAAGGTACAATTTTATGTTTCCCATAGACTTCTTGCACCTTCGGACGTTGCCCTTGCAAACCTAACATCGTTGGTACAGAAGGTCCGTAAACATCCGCATCTACCAAGCCGACTTTCCAACCTAATTCCTTCAATGCCAATGCTAAATTGACGGAAACAGTAGATTTTCCTACACCGCCTTTCCCCGATGCTACGGCGATTATATTTTTTATTTGTGGTAATGCTTTTTCGGAAGCACCCGCTTCTGCAAAAGCACTTTTCATGCTCAAGTGTACATGTACATTCGCTTGTGGATAAACGCCATTGACCGCAGCGATACAAGCAAAATTGACTTGCGATTTGGTCGCTGCATCTACTTGTGGAAGCGTGACCGTAAAACTTACGTTATTGCCTTCAACTTGCAGGTTTTCGACCATTCGCATAGAGATGAGGTCTTTACCCGTTTTTGGGTCGTTGACTTTTTCGAGGGCTTGTATGATTTGCTGTTTGTCAATCGTCATTTTCGTTTCTGTCGTTTA